>DATFCF010000488.1:0-15211 GCA_035253445.1 Mycobacterium sp. | reverse complement strand
TGCCGGCCAGCGGAATATTCACCGCGTCGGCCGCGGCCGTCCCGGTGGCTGGATCCGCGGCGACGGCGGCTTTCGCGTTACCGGCGATCAGGCCCTTCAGGCCCCAATACTGCGTCGGATCGCCGACGAAGTTGAACTTGTCGTTGCCGAAGGCCAGTGAGTAGCCATACAGCACCCACAAGACCGTCACCAAGCCAATGGCGCTGACGCTCATCATGATCATGTTGAGCACGCCCTTGGCGCGAACCATGCCGCCATAGAAGAACGCCAGCCCTGGCGTCATCAGCAGCACCAGCGCGGCGCTTGCCAGCATCCATGCTGTGTCACCCGTGTCCGGTTGACCCAGGATCGGGAATCCATCCACTCGCAGTTTCCTCCTTCGACATGCCACAGCCGCCAAGGTTTGACGACCGTTGACCTGGCCAAGACAATGCTGAGTGGTTGTTTCGCCTAGGACGCTGGCGTGTTTCGCTCGTGTGAACGGATGCGCAGTCGAGGTTTCGCGGGTGTTACATCCTGTGGTTTCTCGGATGCATCGGTTAACCGAGCAGTGCGTCGACGAACGCCGCTGGCTCGAATGGGGCGAGATCGTCGGGGCCTTCGCCAAGGCCGACGAGCTTGACCGGCACACCCAATTCCTGCTGAACGCGAAAAACGATTCCGCCCTTTGCCGTGCCGTCCAGTTTGGTCAGCACCACGCCGGTGATGTCGACGACTTCGGCAAACACTCGGGCCTGCGGCAGGCTGTTCTGCCCGATGGTCGCGTCGAGCACCAAGAGCACCTCGTCGACCCTGGCGCGCCGGCTGACCACCCGCTTGACCTTGCCGAGCTCGTCCATCAGGCCGGTCTTGGTGTGCAGCCGTCCTGCGGTGTCGATGACCACGACGTCGGCGCCGGATTCGATGCCCTTGTCCACCGCATCGAACGCGACCGAGGCCGGGTCGGCGCCCTCTGCCCCACTCACCACTTCGGCGCCCACCCGCGACGCCCAGCTCTGCAGCTGGTGAGCTGCGGCGGCGCGGAAGGTGTCGGCGGCGCCGAGCACGACGCGGCGGCCGTCTGCGACCAGCACGCGGGCCAGCTTGCCGACCGTGGTGGTCTTGCCGGTGCCGTTGACGCCGACGACCAACAACACCGACGGTTTGTCGTCGTGGGGCAGCGCCTTGATCGAGCGGTCCAGATCGGGGTGCAGCTCGGAGACCAGCACCTCGCGCAGCACCGCACGCGCGTCGGTTTCGGTGCGCACATTGCTACTGGCCATCCTGGACCGCAGCGCGGTGACCACCGAGTCCGTCACCACTGGACCGAGGTCGGCGATCAGAAGGATGTCCTCGACGTCCTGCCACGAATCCTCGTCGAGGTCTCCGCCGCCGAGCAGGCCGAGCATGCTGCGGCCCAGCGTGTTCTGCGACTTGGCGAGGCGCCCCCGCAGCCGGCCCAGCCGGCCGTCAGGAGGGGCTATGGCCTCGACATCGGGCGCGACCGCGTCGACCTCGGGCGCTGCGGGCTCAGTCTCGGGTGCTGCGGGCTCGGCCTCGGGTGCTGCGGGCTCGGGCGCCCGAACCGGCGGCTCGGGCAGCTGGACGTCGGCGATGGGTCGTTTCGGCGCATCGCGCGGAATGGTGGCATCATCGCCGACGGCGGGCAGCCCGCTGGTATCGATGCGTTCAACCGGCTCAGCGGTCGCTGACCGGCTGAAGGTGATACCTGAAGAGGCGGTATAGCCGCCCGAGCGGTCGACGGGAGTGGCAGTGTCTGCAGACGACAGGCTGATCCGTCGGCGCCGGTACCGCACCAGTCCGACGACCAGCGCGGCTACAAGCAGAACGGCGATGACCGCGATCGCGATCCACAGGGCCTCCGACACCACGCCATTGTCTCAGGGTGGATAGCCGGTGACGCGCGACCCCGGCGGCATGGAAACCCGCAAACGGCGCCACATCGACGTCTGCCTGACCGAGGCCGTCGAGTACCAGACCGTCACCACGGGGTTAGAGCGCTACCAGTTGCCATACAACGCGCTCACCCAGACCGACCTCGGCAGCGTCGACCTCGCCACCCACTTTCTCGGCTCGCGACTGCGCGCCCCGGTGTTGATCGGTCCGATGACCGGCGGGGCCGAACTGTCGGCGACCATCAACCACAATCTGGCCGCCGCCGCCCAGCAGCTCGGCATCGGCATGATGCTCGGCTCGCAGCGGATCATGCTCGACAACGGATCGGCGTCGGCCAGCTTCAGCGTCCGCGATGTCGCGCCCGACGTGCTGCTGATCGGCAACATCGGGCTGGCCCAACTCAATGACATGGTAGTGCCCGATCTGGTCAAGGCGTTGGATCGCGTAGGCGCCAATGCGTTTGCGGTGCACACCAATCCGTTGCAGGAAGCCATGCAGCACAAGGGTGACACCGATTTCTCCGGCTCGATCGCGCGACTACGCGACATCGCCGGGTCGATCGGCTATCCGGTGATGCTGAAGGAGGTCGGCCACGGAATCGGCGCTGCGGCGGCCGCCGAGCTGGTCGACTGCCCGATTGCCGCCGTCGACGTCGCCGGCGCGGGCGGCACGTCGTGGGCGCGCGTAGAACAGTTCGTACGCTACGGCGAGATCCGCTTTCCGGCCATGGCGGAGTGGGGAATTCCGACCGCGCAGGCGCTATTGGAAGTCCGGCACATGTTGCCCGATGTTCCGGTCGTCGCGTCCGGCGGCATCCGCACCGGCATGGACGCCGCCAAGGTGCTGGCGATGGGCGCCGACGCGGTGTCAGTGGCCCGGCCACTGCTGGCGCCTGCGATTGAATCGGTTGCGGCCGTTGTGGATTGGCTGCAGTGCTTCATCGATGAGCTGCTGATCTGTCTACATGGCTGCGGCGCTGCGAATCTGGCGGCGCTACGCCGTCGCGGCGTCACCCCATTGTGATTTGTGGAGTGTTACCGGCGCTCACCGCCGGTGCGGCGCCACAAATCGCAACTAGTTGGTGGCCGCGACCAGTTCCTGGCCGCGCATGCGCTGACTGATCACCGCCGTAATGCCGTCGTCGCGCATCGTCACGCCGTACAGCGCGTCGGCGACCTCCATCGTCGGCTTCTGGTGGGTGATGACGATCAGCTGCGAGCGTTCGCGCAACTGCTCGAAGAGGCTGATCAACCGGCGCAGGTTGACGTCGTCGAGCGCGGCCTCCACCTCGTCCATCACATAGAACGGCGAGGGCCGGGCGCGGAAGATGGCAACCAGCATGGCGACGGCGGTGAGCGACTTCTCGCCACCCGACAGCAGTGACAGCCGCTTGATCTTCTTGCCCGGCGGACGCGCCTCGACCTCGATGCCGGTGGTCAGCATGTTGTCGGGATCGGTGAGCAGCAGCCTGCCTTCGCCGCCGGGGAACAACGCCGAAAACACTTGCTGGAACTCACGTTCCACGTCGACATAGGCCTCGGCGAACACCTGCAGAATGCGGTCGTCGACGTCGGCGATCACGTCGAGCAGGTCCTTGCGGGCCGCTTTGACGTCCTCGAGTTGCGTAGACAGGAAGTTGTAGCGCTCCTCCAACGCGGCGAACTCCTCCAGCGCCAGCGGGTTGACGCGGCCCAGCTCGTTGAGCTCGCGCTCGGCCTTCTTGGCGCGACGCTCCTGGGTGGGCCGGTCGAACGGCATCGGCGCAGGCGCGGTCACCTGCTCGCCGCGCTCGCGGGCCTGCTCGTATTCGGCCATCTCCAGCTCCGTCGGCGGCAGCGGGACGTCTGGTCCGTACTCGGCGATCAGATCGCCGACCGCCATGCCGAACTGCTCGAGCACCTGCTGCTCGAGTTGCTCGATGCGCAGTGCCGCTTGGGCTTTGGCGACTTCGTCACGGTGCAGCGCATCGGTGAGCGCGGCGATCTTGCCGTTCAGGTCGTTGACTTCTTCGCGCGCCTTGGCCAATGCACCGGCGCGCTGCTGGCGTTCGGTGGCGACCTCGTCGCGGGCGCGTGACGCGACTGCCACCGCGGCGCTGAGTCGTTGGGCGACCAGACGGCCGGACTCGGCGACTGCGGCCGCCACGGCTGCGGCGTGCTCGCGTGCTACGCGGGCACGTTGGGCACGCAGCCGTGCTTCACGTTCGGCGGCAGCAGCTCGGCGTAACGAATCAGCGCGCCCGCGAACGGCATTCGCTCGTTCCTCCGCGGTGCGAACGGTCAGCCGTGCCTCCACCTCTGCGGCGCGAGCGGCCTCGGCAGCGGCCATCGACTCCTGGCGGTCGACGGGTTCGGCGTCGAACGTCGGCGCCTGCTGAGCGTTGTGCAGCCGCTGCTCGAGTTCGGTGAGTTCCTCTACCGTTCGCGTGCGACCGGACTCCAGCTCATTGCGCTGCTGGATCAGCCGCTGCCACTCGTCGTCTGCGGCGCGGGCATCTTGGCCGAGCCGGCCCAGCTGCTCATAGATCGCCGAGATCGCGGCGTCAGATTCGTTGAGCGCGGCGAGCGCCTGCTCTGCCGCGTCCTGGCGGGCGGCCTGCTCGGCCAGCGCGCCGGACAGCGCGGCCGTCAGCTCACCGACCTGCTTCTCGGCGGCGGCCAGTTCATCGCGGGCCTTCTCGACCTCCGAGGTGATCTCCAGCGTGCTTGGCTTGCGGTCCGATCCGCCGCTGACCCAGCCCGCCCCGACGAGATCGCCTTCGGCAGTAACGGCTTTCAGCTGTGGGCGCGCCGCGACCAGGTCGAGGGCGCCTGACAGGTCGCGGACCACGGCGACGCCGGAGAGCATTGCGGTGATCGCGCCCTGCAACCGTGGCGGCGCGTCGACCAGCTCCACCGCCCACGTCGCGCCGTACGGTGGCGGGCCCGTCGGCGGCTCCGCATGGGCGGGCCAGTCGCCGAGCACGATCGCCGCGCGGCCGCCGTCGGATTCCTTCAGCGCGGCAACCGCGGAACGGGCGGCGCCGAAGTTCTCGGCCGCGACGGCGTCGGCAGCTGCACCAAGCACCGCTGCGATGGCCGCTTCGTAGCCTGGGCGTACCTTGAGCAGGTTTGCGACCGATCCGAAAAGCCCTGCGCCACCGTGGTTTTGCTGCAACCACGCGGCGCCGTCCTTGCGGTCGAGGCCGACGGAGAGCGCCTCGATGCGCGCCCGCAGCGACGCCACCTGCCGCTCGGCGCCGCGCTCGGCGGCCTGCAGCTCTGCGACGCGTTCATCGGCCAGCCGCAGCGCCGCCACCGTGCGGTCATGGTGCTCGTCCAGGCCGACCTCGCCGGCGTCGAGTTCGCCCACCCGGCTTTGCACGGTCTCGAACTCCGCCTGCATCTGCTGTGCTTTGGCGGCGGCCTCGTCGATGCCACCGGTGAGCCGCGCCACGGTTTCGTCGATGGACTCGACGCGGGTGCGCATCGTGTCGACCTGCCCGGACAGCCGGGCCAGGCCCTCGCGGCGGTCGGCTTCGGCGCGAGCGGCGGCCATATGGGCGCGTTCAGCCTCGGCGGCGAGCTGCTCGCGTTCGGTGAGTTCGGCGCGAGCCGCCTCCAGGCGGGCGCGGGACTCGGCCAGTTCCTCGAGCAGTTGCCGCTCCTGCTCCGCGACTTCGGACGCCTGGGCCTCCAGCTCGTCGGGGTCGGGGCCGCTGGAGACGTCGGGTTCGGCGTCGAGATGCTGGGCGCGCTCACTGGCGATGCGAACCGTCGCGCTGACCCGTTCGGCCAGCGCCGACAGCCGGAACCACGTCTGCTGGGCGTTCTCGGCGCGCTCGCTCAGGCTGTTCACCGCCGACTCATGCGTGTCGAGTTCGGCGGACTTGGCCTCCAGCCGGGTGGTCAGCGCGTCGTGTTCGCGCCGCAGCGTGGTCTCGGCCTGGTCGGTGTTGTCGAATTCGGTTTTGCGCGTGACGAGGTCGTCGGCCGCCAGCCGCAGCCGGGCGTCGCGCAGATCCGCCTGGATGGTCTGGGCGCGACGGGCCATCTCGGCTTGGCGGCCGAGCGGCTTGAGCTGGCGGCGCAGTTCGGTGGTCAGGTCGGTGAGACGGGCAAGGTTGGCCGACATCGAGTCGAGCTTGCGGACCGCCTTTTCCTTGCGCCTGCGGTGCTTGAGCACACCCGCGGCTTCCTCGATGAACGCGCGCCGATCCTCAGGCCGCGATTCCAGGATCTCGGCGAGCTTGCCCTGGCCGACGATGACGTGCATTTCGCGGCCGATGCCGGAATCGGACAGCAGCTCCTGCACATCCATCAAACGGCAACTGGTGCCGTTGATTTCGTATTCGCTGCCGCCGTCGCGGAACATCCGGCGGGTGATCGACACCTCGGAGTACTCGATCGGCAGCGAATTGTCGGAATTGTCGATGGTGACGGTGACCTCGGCGCGGCCCAGCGGCGGCCGAGACGACGTACCGGCGAAGATGACGTCCTCCATCTTGCCGCCGCGCAACGTTTTGGCGCCCTGCTCTCCCATCACCCAAGTGAGAGCGTCGACCACGTTCGACTTGCCCGATCCGTTCGGGCCGACGACGCAGGTGATGCCTGGCTCGAAGCGCAGAGTCGTCGGCGAAGCAAACGACTTGAAGCCCTTCAGCGTCAGACTCTTGAGGTGCACGACGTGCCACACTACCGTCGCGAAGGCTAACGTTCGGTGAACCCTTGTAGCGCGTCGCCAGGTTCTGACCAGTCCGCGACGACTTTCTCGACGCGACCGGGGGTGCTGCCGCTTTGTAGCAGTTCAAGAAGCTTTTCGCAGGCATCGCGAGAGCCCTGCGCGACGACCTGTACGCGGCCGTCTGGCCTGTTGGAGGCGTATCCGGTCAGCCCCAACTCAAGGGCTCGCGACCGCGTCCACCACCGGAAACCGACGCCCTGCACGTATCCGTGCACCCATGCTGTCAGCCGAACCTCAGCTAACTCCTGCATCACTGACCTCAAACGTCACTTTGGTACCGGACTTCAGCGTGCGCCCGACGGTGCAAACCTGGTCGATCGCGCGCTCGACGACCGTGAGTACCCGCGCGACCTCGTCCGCGGAGAGCCCCGACAAGTCCAGCTCCATGCGTTCTTCGAGCAGCGGGTAGCGCTCCTGCTCGCGGTCGGCGGGTCCGGACACCCGGATGGTGGTCGAGTAGTCGTCGCCGAGCCGCCGTTGCAGAGGCGCGTCGCTGGCCATCCCGCTGCAGGCCGCCAGCGCGATCTTCATCAGCTCGCCCGGCGTGAAGACGCCCTCGACGTCTTCGTTGCCGACGAGCACCTCAGCGCCGCGCGAGCTGCGCCCGGTATAGCGACGCACGCCCGTGCGCTCCACCCACAGATCTGTCATGGTCCCCATCTTCGCCGAAACTGCGGAGAGATCGCAGATTCCGCAGTTTGGACGATCTGCCCGCAGTTTCGGCGCTACCGACGGCGGGCGCGCGGCTTCGGTTGGCATTTCGGGCAGTAGAACGACGAGCGGTTCATGAACTTGTCCCGCCGCATCACCGCCCCGCACCGCCGGCACGGCTCACCCTCGCGGCCGTAGGCGTCAAGCGATCGTTCGAAGTAACCCGACTCGCCGTTGACGTTGACGTACAACGAGTCGAACGACGTGCCGCCCTGGCCCAGGGCCTCGATCATCACCTCGGCGGCCGCGTCGAGCACCTCGCCGAGCTTCTGGCGCGTCATCGACGACGCCAGCCGCGCGCCGTTCACCTTGGCCCGCCACAGCGCTTCGTCGGCGTAGATGTTGCCGATACCCGACACCACGGTCTGGTCCAGCAACTGACGCTTGATCTCAGAATGCTTGCGCCGCAACACCGTAACCACGTCATCGCGATTGAACTGCGGATCCAGCGGGTCGCGGGCGAGGTGCGCGACGGGTACCGGGACGTCGGTCCCGTCGACCGTGACCACATCGGACAGCATCCAGCCGCCGAACGTGCGCTGGTCGACGAAGCTCAGCGCGGTGCCGTCGTCAAGCAATGTCGCGATCCGCAGGTGGTCTTCCCGCCGCAGTGGCCCCAGCAGCATCTGCCCGCTCATGCCCAGATGCACGACGAGCGCTGAGCCGTCGTCCAGCGTCAGCCACAGGTACTTTCCGCGGCGACCAGTGCCCGTGATGCTCGTACCCAGCAGTCGCGCAGTCAGATCGGCGGGTCCCGCCTCGTGACGGCGCACCGCGCGGGGATGGTGCACGCGCACGGCGGTGATGGTCTTGCCCGCGATATGTGCCTCTAGCCCCCGCCGGACGACCTCGACCTCGGGAAGCTCAGGCATCTACGCCAGGGGCGGCAAGCGCGTTCCAAGCCGCCGCGGCGGCCTTGAGTTCGGCCTCTTTCTTCGTCCGCCCGACGCCCCTGCCGTACTCGGTTTCGCTGACGACGACTGTCGCGGTGAATTCCTTGTCGTGGTCGGGGCCCGTCGACGTCACCACATAGGACGGCGCACCCAGGCCACGCGACATCGTCAGCTCCTGCAGGCTGCTCTTCCAATCCAGGCCGGCGCCCAGCGTCGGCGCGGTGTCCAGCAGGGCGCGGAACAGCCGCAGAATCACCTCGCGGGCCACCGTGATGCCGTGCTCCAGATAGATTGCGCCAAGCAGGGATTCGACGCCATCGGCCAGAATGCTCGACTTGCCGGCACCACCGGAGTTCTCCTCGCCCTTGCCGAGCAGCAGGTACGCACCCAGCCCGTCCTCAGACAGATGGCGGCCGACGTCTGCCAGTGCGTGCGTGTTGACGATGCTGGCCCGCAGCTTGGCGAGATCGCCCTCGGAACGGTCCGGGTGCCGGTGGTAGAGCTCCTCGGTGATGGTCAGCCCGAGCACGGCGTCGCCGAGAAACTCAAGGCGTTCGTTAGTGGGCAGCCCGCCGTTCTCGTAGGAGAAGCTGCGGTGAGTCAGCGCCATGGTGAGCAGTTCGGGTTCCAGGTCGACGCCAAGCGCCTTGAGTAACTGCTGACGGTCGACGGTCATTTGTCGTCCCGGTCCAGAAGGCCCGACAGCTTGGCCCACCGCGGATCGATCTGTTCGTGGTGATGGCCGGGCTCAGCGGTGGCCAGTGCCACGCCGCATTCCGGGCACAACCCGGCGCAGTCCGGCCTGCACAGCGGCGAGAACGGCAGAGCCAGCCCGACGGCGTCGATGATCGGCTGTTCGAGGTCGACGGTCTGGTCGATAACCCTGCCGAGCTCGTCGGCGTCGGTGGTTTCATCGGTGGTGCTGTCGGGATATGCGAACAGCTCGGTGAGGTCGATCTCGACGTGATCGGCGACCGGGGTCAGGCAGCGCACACACTCCCCTGCCGTCGGCGCGGACACCGTTCCCGTCACCAACACGCCTTCGGACACGGACTCGATCCGTAGGTCCAGCTCCATGGGCGCGCCTTTTTCGACCGCGATCAGGTCTAATCCGATGCGCAACGGGCTGGGCACGGTCTCGGCCAGTGTCATCATCGACCCAGGACGCCGGCCAAGCCGGGAAATATTGATAACTAGCGGCGACCGCGACTCGCGGCGCGCCGCCGCTTTTGGGTGTGTCGCCATGAATGTCAATCCTACGGCGACCCCCGCGGCGGCTAACGCGCCGCGTAGTCGTGGGTGCCCGCAGCGGTGCGCAACTGGTGTCGCCCCCGGCCGACCGAGCGCAGCGTGCCGTTCAGGAAGTCCTCGAACTCGGCCAACTTGCTGTCGACGTAGATGTCGCATTCGCCGCGGAGCCGGTCGGCCTCGGCGTGCGCCGAGTCGATGAGACGGGTGGCTTCGGAGGTCGCGGTCTGGACGATCTCGGTCTGCGAGACCAGCCGCTGCTGCTCCTTGATGCCTTCCTGGACGGCCTTCTCGTAGGCAAGGTTGCCGCTCTCGATGAGCCGGTCGGCCTCGGTCTTGGCGCGCCCCGTGCTGGCCTCGTACTCGCGCTTCGCGGTGGCGGCGATGCGATTGGCCTCCTCACGGGCCTCTCCCACCATTCGTTCGCTGTGCTGGCGCGCCTCAGCGACCATCCGGTCGGCCTGGGCCTTGGCGTCGGCGAGTAGCCGGTCGGCTTCCGCGCGGGAGTGGTTGATCAACGAGTCGGCCTCGGCGGTGGCCGTCGACACCATCGACTCCGAGTGCTCTTTGGCCTCGCGCAGCAACGAGTCACGCGCATCGAGGACGTCCTGCGCATCGTCGAGTTCGCCGGGGATCGCGTCCTTGATGTCGTCGATCAGCTCGAGGACATCCCCGCGTGGCACCACGCAGCCCGCTGTCATCGGCACGCCGCGCGCCTCTTCCACAATCCCGCCCAATTCATCGAGCGCTTCAAAGACTCGGTACACGGCACACCCTCCAGGCGTAGTTGTTGTTACCAGTGTGCCTGGTGTTACCGCTGTGACTCAGCTTCGACGCCGGTGTGTCGCTCCTCGGCCCGTCATGCCATGACCCAGCTTGCCCCAGGCTGCAATATCCCGTCTGACTTGCAATACGCACATTATGTCAACAAGGCCAGGCGACGGCCCGCCGAGATGGGCGAGCAAACTACGCCTGGCCTTGCTCAGCCGTGTCCGCTATCGAAGTGCCGCGCCGATGAAATCGCGGGCCCGGTCCAGCATGGAAGCGAACGGCCCGACGGCAAAGTTGGCCTTCGCAGACTCCACGCCAGGGTGCGGGCGGGTGGGTGCGATGGCCTCAGCGGCCACCACCGCCTTCGCCATGCGCCCCAAATCGTCGGAGTCGAGCTTGCGCGCCAACTTGTTGAACTCCTCGTTTTCCTCATGTTCGGCGTGGTCGATGACCGCGTCGCGGAACTTGGCAAGCGCGTCGAGGAACTCCTTGGAGTCGATGTCCATGCCCTCGAGCTCGGACAACTGCTGCTTGGCCTCGTGCTCCTCATGCAACCGCGCATCGACGATCTTTTCGCCGCCGGCGATATCGTTGCGCGCACGCGGGTGGACCACCATCTCCTCGGCGGTCTCATGTACCGCCAGTAATTGGCGAAGCTCGACGAATGCCGTCTCGCGCGCTTTCGCGTCGGACGCGCTGAAGACTTCCTCGAACAGGTCCTTGATCAAGTCGTGCTGCCCGGTGAGGAACCTCACGACGTCGTCGGTCGACTGGACAAATGTTTCGACCATGGGAGTAACCATCGCTTTCTGAAAAGACATTGGATTGCGGCGCTAGGGGCTGTGCGCCACCCGATGTCTACCCGGAGAAGACGCTGGTTAACCCTTCAGCTTGGCCTGCAACCGCTTGTTGACCGGCGCCGGCAGCAACTCGGAGACGTCACCGCCCAGCGTGGCGACCTCCTTGGCCAACGATGACGACACGAACGAGTACCGCGGCGTGGTGGCGACGAAGAACGTGTCGACACCGGCGATGTGCTTGTTCATCTGCGCCATCTGCAACTCATACTCGAAGTCGGTGCCCGTGCGCAGACCCTTGACGATCGCGGTCAGGCCACGGGCCTTGACGAAGTCGACGACGAGCCCCTCCCCCGATTCGACGCGCAGGTTGGGCAGGTGCTTCGTGGACTCCTCGATCATCTCGATGCGCTCGTCGAGGCTGAACATGCCCTTTTTGTTCGGGTTGACCAGCACCGCGACGACGACCTCGTCGAATTGGGCGGCAGCGCGCTCCAAGATGTCGACATGGCCGAGGGTCACCGGATCAAAGGATCCCGGGCATACCGCGCCGCTCATGGTCGATGACGCTATCAGGGCAGCTCAACGCCGCCCGGAGCCGCGTTGGCGGCGACATCGACTTCGGCCAGCTCCAGGCGCGTGTCGCCGTAGCTGCGCGACGGCAACACATGCCAGCCCTCGGGCCACGCCAGCGCCGCGCCGGCCTTTCCACGTTCGATGACGACGAGAGTGCCGGGCTTCGTCCAGTCGCCGGTGGTCAGCGCGGTGAGCACGGCCTCGACCTCGGCGGCGTCCACGTCGTAGGGCGGGTCGGCCAGTACCAGGTCGACCGGACCGTCGGCGCCTTCGGCAAGCACCGCAGCCACGCGCCCGCGCCGCACCGTCGCATCCACCACGCCGAGCGACGCGATGTTGCCGGCGATGACGGCGGCCGCCCGCTGGTCGGCCTCCACGAACAGTGCGGACGCCGCTCCCCGCGACAGCGCCTCGAGGCCGAGCGCTCCTGACCCCGCGTAGAGGTCGAGCACCTTCGCTCCGGTGAATTCGATCCGCGCGGCCAGCACGTTGAACAAGGACTCGCGCACGCGATCGGTTGTTGGGCGGGTTCCGGTGCGCGGCACCGTGATTCGCCTGCCGCCCAGCGCGCCGGCGACGATGCGGGTCAGCTGACCACCACCAGCAGGTCGCCGCCTTCGACCTGTGCGGTTGCCGAGACGGCGACGCGGTCGACCTTGCCGGCTTTGGGCGCGGTGATCGCGGCTTCCATTTTCATGGCTTCGATGGTGGCGATGGTTTGGCCGGCTTCGACTTGGTCGCCTGCGGCCACACTGACGGTGACGACCCCGGCGAACGGCGCCGCGACATGGTCGGGGTTGGATCGGTCGGCCTTCTCGGCAGTCGGGATGTCGCTGGCGATGCTGCGGTCACGCACGAGCACCGGGCGCAGTTGACCGTTGAGGATGCACATCACCGTGCGCATCCCGCGTTCGTCGGGATCGGAGATCGCCTCCAGCCCGATCAGCAGCTCGACGCCGCGCTCCAGCCGTACCCGGTGTTCCTCACCCGGCCGCAGCCCGTAGAAGAACTGGTTGGCAGACAGGCTCGAGGTGTCGCCATACTGCTCGCGGTGTGCCTCGAATTCCTTTGTCGGGCCGGGGAAAAGCAGACGGTTGAGCGTGGCTTGGCGCTTCGGCCCCGGCTGGGCGAGCACCACTTCGTCGTCAGCGCTGAGCTCCTGGGTGGGTTTGGCCGGCGGACGCCCGGCCAGCGCCTTGGAGCGCAACGGTTCGGGCCAGCCACCCGCAGGATCACCGAGTTCACCGCGCAGAAAGCCGATCACCGAATCTGGAATGTCGAATTTCGCTGGGTCGGCGGCGAACTCGTCGGCGGACACGCCCGCACCGACCAAGGCCAGCGCGAGATCGCCGACCACCTTCGACGACGGCGTCACCTTCACCAGCCGGCCCAATACCCGGTCGGCAGCGGCGTAGCTGGTTTCGATCTCCTCGAACCGATCCCCCAACCCGAGCGCGATCGCTTGTTGACGCAGATTCGACAGCTGACCACCGGGGATCTCGTGGTGATACACCCGACCCGTCGGCGCCGGTAGCCCGGATTCAAACGGCGCGTAGACCTTTCGCAGTGCCTCCCAGTAGGGCTCCAGATCACACACCGCCGGCAGCGACAAGCCGGTGTCGTGTTCAGTGTGCGCGGTCGCGGCGACGATCGAGGACAGTGCGGGCTGGCTGGTGGTGCCGGCCAAAGGTGCCGAGGCGCCGTCGACCGCGCTCGCGCCGGCCTGCCAGGCGGCCAGATAGGTGGCCAGCTGCCCGCCAGGGGTGTCATGGGTGTGCACATGAACGGGCAGGTCGAATCGGCTGCGCAGTGCGGTGATCAGCGCGTGCGCGGCCTGCGGGCGCAGCAGCCCGGCCATGTCCTTGATCGCCAGCACGTGTGCCCCGGCATCGACGATCTGCTCGGCCAACTTGAGGTAATAGTCCAGCGTGTACAGGTTTTCGCCAGGATCGGACAGATCCCCGGTGTAGCTCATCGCGACTTCGGCGACCGCCGTGCCGGTTTCACGCACAGCGTCGATCGCAGGGCGCATGGACTCGACATTGTTCAGCGCGTCAAAAATCCGGTAGATGTCGATGCCGGTTGCCGTCGCCTCCTCGACGAAGGCCTTGGTCACGCTCTCGGGATACGGCGTGTAGCCGACGGTGTTGCGGCCGCGCAACAGCATCTGCAGGCAGATATTGGGCACCGCCTCACGCAAGGCGGCGAGCCGCTCCCACGGGTCTTCCTTCAAAAACCGAAGCGCCACATCATAAGTCGCCCCACCCCAGCACTCGATGGACAACAACTGCGGCGTCATCCGCGCGATGTAGGGCGCCACCGTCAACAACCCGGTGCTGCGCACCCGGGTCGCCAGCAGCGACTGATGCGCATCGCGGAACGTCGTGTCGGTGACACCGACGGACTTGGATTCACGCAGCCATCGCGCGAACCCCTCTGGCCCCACCTCGGTCAGCAGATGCTTGGTGCCGCGCGGGGGTGCGGCATCCAAATCGATCTCGGGAAGCTTGTCCTGCGGATACACCGTCGACGTCCGCGGCCCATGCGGCTGGTTCACCGTGACCTCGGCCAGATAGTTCAGGATCTTGGTGCCCCGGTCGGCCGGGGTGCGCGCGGTCAGCAGATACGGGCGCTCGTCGATGAACGATGTGGTCACGCGGCCGGCGCGAAAGTCCGGATCGTTGACCACTGCCATCAAGAACGGGATGTTGGTCGACACCCCGCGCACCCGGAACTCGGCCAGCGCACGGCGGGCCCTGGCGACCGCCGCAGAAAAGTCGCGACCCCGGCAGGTCAGCTTGACCAGCATCGAGTCGAAGTGGGCGCTGATCTCCGCGCCCAGATGCGAGCCGCCGTCCAGCCGGATCCCGGCACCTCCTGGCGAACGGTAGCCGGTGATGCGGCCGGTGTCGGGGCGGAACCCATTGGCCGGGTCCTCGGTGGTGATCCGGCACTGCATCGCAGCACCGTGCACCTGCAGCGAATCCTGGCTCAGCCCAAGATCTTCCAGCGTCTCCCCGTCGGCGATGCGCATCTGGCTGGCGACCAGGTCGACGTCGGTGATCTCCTCGGTCACGGTGTGCTCGACCTGGATGCGCGGGTTCATCTCGATGAACACGTAGTGGCCGCGCTCGTCGAGCAGGAACTCCACGGTGCCCGCGTACGCGTAATTGATCTGGCGAGCGAACGCCACCGCATCAGCGCAGATCTTGGCCCGCAGTTCCTCAGGCAGATTGGGCGCCGGGGCCAGTTCGATGACCTTCTGGTGGCGCCGCTGCACGCTGCAGTCCCGCTCGAACAGGTGCATCACGTTGCCATGCGTATCGGCCAGGATCTGCACCTCGATATGGCGCGGGCGCAGCACGGCCTGCTCCAGATACAACGTCGGGTCGCCGAACGCGGACTCGGCCTCCCGCCCGGCGGCCTCGATCGCCTCAGGCAGCGCGGCGGCATCGGTGACACGGCGCATTCCGCGCCCACCGCCGCCCGAGACCGCCTTGACGAACAACGGAAACTCCATCGACGCCGCTGCAGCGATCAATTCGTCGGCCGATGCCGAGGGCGCCGACGAGTTCAGCACCGGCAACCCGGCGGCGC
>DATFCF010000487.1:0-5013 GCA_035253445.1 Mycobacterium sp. | reverse complement strand
CAACGGCTCCTTTTCGAAAAGGGTTGGGCCGGGCTGAATCCCGTAGGAAACGAACGCGGTCAGCATCACCGCCGCGGTGGCGTTGGTAGGCAGGCCGAGCGACAGCATCGGCACCAAAGTGCCTGCGGCCGAGGCGTTGTTGGCGGCCTCAGGACCGGCGACGCCTTCTATCGCGCCCTTGCCGAACTCGTCTTTGTGCTTTGAGAGCCGCTTCTCGGTGATGTACGACAGGAACGTCGGAAGTTCGGCACCGCCGGCAGGAAGGGCGCCGAACGGGAAACCGTATGCGGTGCCGCGCAGCCACGGCTTCCACGACCGCTTGAAGTCTTCACGCCCCATCCACGGCCGGCCAACCGGGATGACGTCGGCCGGGCGGCGCCGCAGGTGCGCGGCCACCCACAGTGCCTCGCCCATCGCGAAGATCGCGACGGCGATCACGACGATGTCGATTCCGTCCGACAGCTGAGGCAGGCCGAACGTCGCACGCGGCTGACCGGTCAGGAAGTCGATGCCGACAACGCCGATCGCCAGGCCGAGGAACAGTGAGATGGCACCGCGCAGCTTGGAGGCGCCGAGCACGGCCGTCACCGCGACCAACGCGAACACCATGATCGCGAGATAGGACGGGGCGCCAAGCGTCACTGCGAATCTCGATATCGGCGGCGCGAAGGCGGCCAGCAGCGCAGTGCCGATGGCGCCGGCGACAAACGATCCGATGGCCGCTGTCGCGAGCGCCTGGGCGGCGCGCCCGGCCTTGGCCATCTTGTTGCCTTCGATGGCGGTGATGACCGACGACGACTCCCCCGGCGTGTTCAGCAGGATCGACGTGGTGGACCCGCCGTACATGCCGCCGTAGAAGATGCCGGCGAACATGATGAACGCCGCGCTGGGGCTGACGTTGTAGGTCACGGGCAGCAGCAGTGCCACCGTCATGGCCGGGCCGATACCCGGCAGAACGCCAACAGCGGTTCCGAGTAGCACACCGATGACCGCGTAGAGCAGGTTCATCGGGGTGGCGGCCTGCTCGAATCCTTGGAGTAGCCAGTCAAGGTTTTCCATGTCAGAGGATCCCGTCCAGAATGCCTGCGGGCAGCGGGATTCCGAGCCCTGAATAGAAGGCGTAGAAGCTGGCGACGGCCAGCGCGGCGCCGATGACGACGTTGCGGATGTAGTGCCGGCTGCCGAGAATGGTTGCCGTGCCTGCGAACAGCAGAGTGCCGGTGATGGCCCATCCGAGCGGGTCGACGAGCACGACCACGGCCACGAAAAGGCCGACCAGCATGCCGACGGTGCGCCAGTCCCCTGGGGTCGCCGGGTCGACGTCCTCCCCGGCGTCGGCCTCGCCGACCGAACCCCGCGCGATGGCGATGGCCAGAATCACCGCCAGCACAATGAGAATGACGCCGATGGCGAGCGGGAAGAACTTGGGACCGACGGGATCGACCTTTGCGAATCCGGCTTCGAGAGTAACCGCGTCGTAGATCAGGAATCCGCCAACCGCGACGAGCACGGCGCAGACCAGATATTGCGCCCGGTCAACCGGCTTGGAGACCGCGTGTTCGGCTGGCTCGTTGGTGGTGGTCATACCAGCCCCAGCTCGGTCAGGGTCGAGCTGACCCGGTTGTCCTGGTCCTTCAAGAACTGTTCGAACTGCGCACCGGTTATGAACGCGTCGGTCCAGCCGTTCTTCACCAGCGCCTCCTTCCATTGCTGCGTGCCGTGCAACTCTTCGAGTGCCTTCACCATCGCCTGTTTGGCGTCGTCCGAAATACCTGGTGGCGCAAGGACTCCGCGCCAGTTGGCAAACGTGAGGTCGATGCCGGACTCCTTCAACGTCGGCGCGTCGATGCCCTCGACCCGTTCGTCGCCGGACACCGCCAGCACCCGGAGCTGGCCGCCTTCGATCTGGTCGATGAGTTCACCGGGACTCGATGTTCCGACCGTGATCTTCTTGCCGAGAAGCGCCGTCAAAAGGTCACCGCCGCCGTCGTATGTGACGTAGTTGACGGACTTTGGCTCGACGCCAACGGCTTTGGCCAGTTCCATCGGGAACAGGTGGTCTGGTCCGCCGGGTGAGGAACCGCCGCCGATCGTCACCTTGCTCGGATCGGCCTTCCAGGCGGTGACGAAGTCCTGCACCGTCTTGAACGGCGAATCGGCGGGCACAAACACGGCGCCTGGATCCTCGATCAACTTCGCCAGCGCCGTCGCGTCGGACGCCCGCGCTTTCGAACCGTTGGTGTAGGTGGCACCGACAACGCCGAGTCCCATCGTCATCATGAGGTCGTTGTTGCCCTTTTCGTTCATCAGCCGGGCCATCGCGACGGTGCCGCCCGCACCGATGACGTTGAAGACCTCGACGCGTCCGGTGATGTCGTCGTCTTCCATGATCTTCACGGCGGTGCGCGCGGTGAGGTCGTAGCCGCCGCCCGGGCTGTTCGGCACCATCATGCGCAGCCGGTGAAAGCCGTGCTCTTCTTCGCCGCGCGTGACGCCGCAGCCCGCTACCAGCGCCGCGATTACCGCGATGGCTAGTCCGGCAATGATTCGTTGCCTCGGTAACCGGCACCTCTTCACAGTCGTCCCCAATCACTCATTTGTGATGCTCAGCAATACTGGACCCACAAAGTGACCCAGGTCACCGATTCGGACGCAAAGGACGTATTGGTCGTTTTGAACACTTTCGGGCTATGAAGCCGTCGTTTCTGCCGAGCCTGCGCAGCCTGGCCGGCCAGTTCCTGATTTTTCAGCTACTGGTCGTCGCCGTGGTGCTGCTTGCCGTGGCGGCGGTCTCGGTCGCGCAGTCCACCCGCGAGTTTCGTGAGGTACGCGGGCAGCGCATGATCGCAGTCGCCGAGAACATGGCGTCGACGCCGATCGTCCGGGACCGCTACGCAGACCCGTTCGCCGCGCGGGTGCTTGCGCCGGAAGTGGATCGCGCGGTCGCGCTGTCGGGTGCGGGCCTGGCCGAGATTCTGGACCCAAGCGGCACTGTGCGGGTGTCGTCGGATCCGTCACGCATCGGCCAGCGGATGGATCTGGGAACCAGCCGTGCGGACGAGGGCCGGGCGTGGTTCGGCGATCTCGACATCGATGGAGTGCACAACCTCGTCGGACAGGTCCCGATTCTGTCGACCGACGGAGACGTGCTGGCGGTCGCGTCGGTGAGCGAGCGGTATCCGTCGGTGTGGGAGCTACTCAGCGGTGCAGGCGAGCGACTGCTGTTTTATCTCGGACTCGGTGCAGCGCTGGGGTTGCTGGCGTCGTGGCTGCTGTCACGGCGAATCAAGCGGCACACCCGCGGACTGGAGGTCGCAGAGATCGCCGGCCTTGCCGACCACCGCGAGGCGCTGCTGCACAGCATCCGCGAGGGTGTGGTCGCGGTGAACAACGAGGGCCACATCACGCTGCTCAACGACAGCGCCCAGGAACTGCTCGGTGTCACCGGCGCGGCGGTGGGACGCAAGGTGGACAGCGTGGGGTTCGATCCCGCGGTGGTCGAATTCCTGTTGTCCGGTGAGGACGGTCGCGACGTCGTCATCGCCACCCGCACTCGGGTGCTGGCGCTGAACCGCCGTGCGGCGACGAGCCAGGGCCAACGAATCGGCACGGTGACGACGATGCGTGACAGCACTGAATTGGCGGCGCTGCAGGGGCAGTTGTCGTCGCACAAGAGCGTGACCGATACGCTGCGCGCGCAGACTCACGAGTTCGCCAACCAGCTGCACACCATCTCCGGCCTGGTGCAGCTCGGCGAGTACGATGCGGTGCGTGACCTGGTGGGCACTCTGACTCGGCGCCGAGCGGAGATCAGCGACGCTGTGACTCAACGGATTTCCGATCCCGCGGTGGCGGCATTGCTGATTGCGAAGACGTCGCTGGCCGCCGAGAGTGGCGTGTCGCTGGAGCTGGCGCCGGAGTCTCACCTGGCGGCGTTGGAGCCTGCGCTGGCCACCGACGTGATCACGTTGTTGGGCAATCTGATCGACAACGCGGTCGATGTGTCTGTCGGTGCCGTCCCTGCCAGGGTCACGGTGTGCATCGCGGACCGCGACGACCTGACGGTCTCGGTGGCTGACTCTGGACCTGGTGTGCCAGAACATCTTCGGGAGACGATCTTTGCCCGCGGCGTGACGTCGAAGCCAGACGTCCCGGGTGGTCGCGGGATCGGTCTTGCCTTGGTGCGACTGGTCACCGCGCAGCACGGAGGAACGGTAGAGATCAGCGACGGCCCCACCGGCGGCGCGATGTTCGTGGTGCGGCTGCCCGAAAGCCGTTCGACCGCAATCGAGAAGGCCGGACATGCGTGATGTCCTAGTCGTCGACGACGATTTCATGGTCGCTGAGATTCACCGTCGATTCGTCGACCGGGTGGATGGATTTCGCGCCGTCGGCGTAGCCCGCACCGGCGCGGAGGCGCTGTCGGCTGCACGAGAACTGCTTCCGCACCTGATCCTGCTCGACGTGTACCTACCCGATATGACGGGCCTGGAAGTGTTGCAGCGATTGCGATCCGAGGGCGATCGCGTCGGGGTCATCATGATCACCGCGGCACGGGAGCTGGATACCGTGAAGGGCGCATTGGGCGGTGGGGCCGCCGATTACCTGATCAAGCCGTTCGAGTTTGACCAGTTGAGGGCCAAATTGGAGGCGTTCGCGGCGCGCGCCGACGCATTAGAATCTGCTGGCGGCGTTGACCAATCGTTGATCGACTCGCTGTTCGGCGCGTCCGCGCGTCCGCCGGTTCAGGAGGTCATGCCGAAAGGACTGGGCGCGGAAACCGGTCGTCTGGTACTGGATGCGGTTCGGACCGCCGGTGAGGTGTCGGCGGCCGAATGCGCGGATCTCGTTGGGATCTCACGGGTCAGCGCGCGGCGCTATCTCGAGCACTACCTCGGCGTGGGCGCACTGGAGCTGCGACTCCAGTACGGCGTTGGCAGACCCGAGCGGCGCTACCATTTACGCGGCGTGTAGGTCGGCGAGTGTGATGCCGATTCTGAGTTCGACTTCGCT
>DATFCF010000486.1:0-2206 GCA_035253445.1 Mycobacterium sp. | reverse complement strand
ACGATGAACGCCAAGCGTCGCCGGGCGCACGACAAACTGGCCGCGTTGCCGGGAGTGCGTCCCGTCCGCCGGCCGGTGATACCCGGTGGCGACGAATTCGACCTGTATTACGTCCGCACCGGACGCAAGTCGGCGCATCCGATCGTGATCATCCCCGGTGGTCCCGGCGCCGCCTCGGTGGCCCTCTACCGGGGGTTTCGGCGGCGCGCCGCGGCCGAGGGGCTCGACGTGATCATGGTCGAGCATCGCGGCGTCGGGATGTCCCGGCACGACGACAATGGGAACGATCTGCCAGCCGACGCGCTGACCATCGACCAGGTGGTCGACGACGTGGCCGCCGTCCTTGACGACGCGCAGGTCGACAAGGCCGTCATCTACGGCACCTCGTACGGCACCTATGTCGCCGCCGGTGTCGGCGTGCGTCACCCCGACCGGGTGCACGCCATGGTTCTCGATTCACCGGTGCTGTCGGCACACGACATCGACGACGTCCGAGAGGCGACGCGTCGGCTGCTGTGGGACGGCGACGACCCGGAGACCGCAGTCCTGGCGCCCAAGGTCCGACAACTCGTCGGCGATGAGGCACTGTCACCGGCTGCCGCCCAGCTCGCTGCGGCGGTCTACGGCTTCGCCGGGCCTGCGGTGCTGCAGCGCCAACTCGATCTACTGTTGGTCCGACGGCGGTGGCTGTGGTCAGCTCTGGGGCAGGCGGCCCGGCTCGTGTTCGAGCGCAAGGCTCCGTACCGCAACGAGCCCGACCTCGTCGGGAGGATCGGCTATCGCGAACTCAACTACGGTGCCGATCCTGACGGCAAGCCACTCGATCCCGCCGTCGCGTATCTCGAGTCCGCCAGCGATGCAACGGAATTCGAGGCCGAGCCTTACGATCTGGCCGCGGAGATGCCGAAGTTCTCCTGGCCGACGGTGGTCATCTCGGGTGGCCGCGATCTGATCACCCCACCGTCGGTGGCGCAGCGGATCGCCTCGCTGATCCCCGGTGCAGTGCTGGTAAATCTCGCGACGGCCGGGCACAGCGCGATCGACCTTCGTGAGCGGGCGGTGCTGGACATCGTCAAAGCGGTTTACGACGGTGCGATCGACGGTCTGCCTGCACGCGCTGCGACGCTGGATGCGACGCCGGGCGGACTCGGGATTCGTCTGCTGGTGTGGGGAGTCGCGGCCGCGGGCGCCCTGGAACAGGCGTTGCCCGCCGCGGTTCCCCGTGCGGTGCAACGAGTTACGGCTTCATGAAGCCGATCTTGGTGTAGTCGACATCGGCAAGGCCGAATGCACCGAAGTTCGCCAAATTGCTTCGCACCGCGATGTTTCCGGGTGCCTGTGTCAGGGGGAGGCTGAATACCTCCTCGAACAGCATCTTGTCGAGTTCGTTCGCGAGGTCGCGGGCTTTGGCGGGATCCAGCTCGCTCACCGTCTGCTCGATTTTTGCGTCCACTTCGGGACTGCCGATCTTGCCGAAGTTGCTCTCGGAGTCGGTGCGATAGGTCTGGGTGATGCTCGACAGTGGGAAGGCGTCGGCGCCCCAGCCGAATTGGGCGATGTCGAAGTTGCCGACGGTGACGTAGTCGCTGAAGAAGCCGGCGGCCGGCCGGACGTCCAGATCCAGCTTGACGCCGATCTGGGCGAGATTGTTCTGCGCGATCTGGCCGAACTGCCGGGTCGATATTGAGTCGAAGAGCACGTCCCGGATCACCAACTGGCGGCCGTCCTTCTCGCGGAACTGGCCGTTCATCCGCCAACCGAGAGCGTCGAGTTCCTCCTTGGCCTTCTCCGGATCGAAAGCGACCACACCGCTGTTGTCCTGATAGCCCTCCTGCCCTGTGACATAGACATGGTTGTTCAGTGGGACCGGGTTGTCGACCAGGCCCCGCTGCACGACTTCGGCGATGACCTTGCGGTCGATACCTTTCGCGATCGCCCGCCGTAGAGCGGGATCCTCGAGGATCGATCCAGGCGCGCCGTTGAACGTGAAGTGGTACCAGGCCAGGCCCGGTGCTCGCCGGACGGCGATGCCCTCGGTACGCCGCACGATCTCCATCTCGTCGAGTGTCGCTATGCCGGTGGCATCGATCGCCTTGTTCTGCAGTGCGGGGATGCGCGCGGCATCATCGAGGACGAGGTAGGTGATGCTGTCCAGCAGCGGCGGCGTGCCCCACCATTTCGGGTTGCGCGTCAACGTGATTCGTTG
>DATFCF010000485.1:0-2354 GCA_035253445.1 Mycobacterium sp. | reverse complement strand
CTTGGATTCTCAATCGTCCAGCTGATGCCGAAGACTTTCGTGCAACACAAGGGGAACCCGCCCCCGCCTCTGGAATGGGCCTAACCCTCCTGGCGCACCACACGCACGATGTCTGGAGTTACCGACGGTGCGGTGGTCTCGGTGCAGCGGCCGCACGTGTCCACTGGTTCTACCGTTTGGGAGCAGAAACTCCCAAAGCCCTGGCAGAGATGACAGGCTACGGTCTCGCGTTCACCGTTCACACACTCCGCCAGTTAGCTGCAGCAGGGTTGCTCAACACGATGGTGCAAGGCAAGCAATTGCTTTGTGCATTCGAACATGTCGCAAAGGCCCTGGGGGTTTCTGGGATGAACGCTCGTCGGATTGCACGACATCTGGCTGACCGAGAGCTTTTCGCATGGTGGAACGAAGAGCAGCAGTGGCGCACCACGCCGGGCAAGAAGCGGGGGACCCGGCGGCCGCAGCTCGCCAGTATTTTGACGCTGCCGATTTCAGCACCTGCAAGAGTCCGTTACGGCCGGTTCCCCACTAAACAGAATGGCAAGGCCGACTACACAACAGCTCGGAAGATCGTGGCTCTCGCATGTGATCGTCCCGCCTGCGTAGCAGCCTGAGAGTCATCGGTTCGTGTGCGTGGCGCTACGGCGCTGCTGACACGGTGACAAGTCCACCAGTCGTGTGCTGGTCGAAGACCATCAACGAGACCTCTAGGTGTAATGGCTTCCACTCACCATCCAACCCGAGAAAACGTACAACACCGGAGGTGCTACCACGCACCAGCTCGGCCGACAGACGCTGAGCAACGGCGACGTCATCGGGGTGCATCGCAGGAGTCGGCTCCCCTGTCCCGCCTTCCCAAGCAATACCAGGCATCGGGGTGCCTCGCCATTTGATCAGGCTCAGCTTCTTGAGATCCACGTAGGCCAGATACTCACCAGGCTTCAGCTTGGCGTCCAAAACACGATGTTCCAGAATGACCGGCGGCGGTGCGGTCGGCACATCGTCCGCCGGTCCGATGTCATGCGTAACACCGCGAAGAATCACGACCTTCCGATCATTGTTCGGATCGGGCTGTTCCTCAACAGCGCGGCACGAGAAATGCGCAGCACGGCGGTCGCCATCGTCACGTTTGACCGTCCACACTGCCTGGTGTTCCATCCCCGGGGTCGACTGAACGATCTTGGCTAGTGCTTCCCCCTCGTCAACACCGGTATCCAACCGATCGAACGCCCCGGCCATTGCAGCCTCAGACCGACGATTCTCGGGCTCCACCCCATACAGATCGAAAAGGTCCTCGCTACCACTGACTTTGAGTTCGGTCAGATTGAAGTACCAGGCTCCAGCAGGATCACGTTGTGCAACGTTCTCCTCAGCCGATCCGACCCACAGGTAGACAGCGTGCAGTCTGCCCTCAAATGTGCACAGGGGGTCCGCGATAACCCGGCGCAGGCCGTCACTGGAAAGCCTGTCGATCTTAGTCGGGTGCGTCATGACCTCGGTGATCGCCGACGTCGCATCTGCAAACGACCGCCGGCTCTTGATCACTTGCTCCAACGGCACGAAAGGCTTGGGTGTGCGGCCCTGCCCCACAATCGAAGGCAACGCACCCCCGAACGTGCTCACCAGCAACCACTTTGTCGCCATCCAAAACCTCCCCGACCGAATGAACGAGGAGATCCTAGCCTGCCCGGATTGAACGTTGTTCAGGTCGAACGTCCAGCTAGGCTCCAAGCCTTTTCAGGGCGGGCAGAATGGACAGATAGCGTGATCCGAGTGTTCGCGTAACCATGTCAACCACTCGGGCGTCTGCACCGATCAAGACTCGCGCAGACCCGCGTTGTACGCCACGCAGGATCGTCCGAGCGGCGGCGTTCGGATCTGTTCTCGCGATCCGCCGCTCGAATGAATCAGCGAGTTCGGTCCCGTCTACTCCTGCCGCGAGCCCAGCAGTGCGCGCGATGGTGGTCCGAATTCCACCAGGGTGAACACAGGTCACCTTTACGCGATGTCCCCCGAGAGCCATTTCCTGGCGGAGCGACTCAGTGAAGCCCCGCACAGCGAACTTGGCGGCGTTGTATGCGGAGTATGACGGAGCAGCCATCAACCCAAAGGCCGACGAGATATTGACGATGTGCCCTCGGTCCGAGCGCATCACGTGTGGAAGAAACGCCTTGGTTCCGTTGACGACCCCCCAGAAGTCAACGTCGACGACTCGCTCGTAGTCCTCGAAGGTCGTGGCAAGTACGTCCCCGGCGAAAAGCACGCCGGCATTGTTGATCAGAGCGTCGACGTGGCCGAACCGGGAAGCGACATCTGCTGAATGGGCGAGCACTGCAGCTCGGTCCGCCACATCG
>DATFCF010000484.1:0-3721 GCA_035253445.1 Mycobacterium sp. | reverse complement strand
AGCGACGCCGCGTTGAGGCCCAGCACCTTTCGCTTCTGCTCGACGGTGATCGGCGCGTACTCGGCCATGTCCTCCGGAATCTGGAAGTCGACGAACTTCTCGATCAGCCAGCGCGGGGTCCACAGCGCGTAGTCGCTGCTGAACAGGATCTTGTCCTCGCCGATCCAGTACAGCAGCTCACCCATGATCTGCGCGAAATACCTTGGGCGCGTGTGGATGAATGGGATAGCCACCGCCAGCCCGCCGTAGACGTTGGACTCCTGGGTGGCTATCCAGCAGAAGTCCTCCAGGCGTGGCAGGCCCACGTGTTCGACGATGAAGTTCAGCTCCAGGTAGTCCGTCGCGACCTTGTCGACGTCGGCGACGTCGAATGCGTCGCGGTCCAGTGGACGGATGGTCGGGCCCTTGTGCACGTGGATGTTTCGGATACCCAGCTCGATGCACTCCTCCAAGTAGCGCCGGGACCACGGGTCGTCGAGCTTGTAACCGCGTGAATCACCGTGCCATTCGGCTGTGTAGAGCTTGACGCCCTGAAGCTTCATCCGCTCGGCGTCGCGACGCAGCTGAGTCAGGCCGGCCTCGCCGTTACGTGGATCGTAGGCGTGGTTGTACGTCAGCTTGTCCGGATGTTGCTGCGCCAGCCCGAACGCCTCCTCGGTCTGGCCGAAACCGTTGACGTAGAAGTCGCTGAGCAGGGTCGCCTGGAAGACGGCGTGGTCGACGTAGCCCTCGACGAACAGGTCACGCATCAACCGCTCGCCGCCATAATAGGTGTACGTGTCGTAGTCCCACACCACTTCTTCGGGGCTCAGGTTGCGGTGATAGTCGTAGAAGCAGTCGATGAACTGCTTGCCGTGAATGTTGCGCAGGTTGGACTCGCGGCCGTCCCAGATGTGTACATGGCCGTCGACGATGAAGTAGGAGTTGCCGTCTTTGGTATACATCGAGAATCCTTGCTAATCGGGTTATTTCGCGGTGAGGTCGAAGCCGATGTACTCGGCGGCGTCCTCGGGGCTGGCGAACAGCATGGTCTTGTCGTCGAGGTGCACCATGCGGCCGTAATGGGTGGAGCTGATCTCCTCGAAGATCGCCCCGTCGAACTCCTCGCCGAGGGCGTCGGTGAGTTCGCCGTAGTCGAAGTTGAGCACTCGCTCACCGTCCACCCTGATCATCGACGGGTATTCGGTCAGTTCCACGCCTTTTTTCGCCCCCATCACATCAGCGACGACGCGTCCGATCGGCGTGTTCATCAGCGTCACCCCGCACTTGTTCGAGAACTCGGTGGCGGATCCGAATTGCATGGTCACTTCGTCAGCTCCTCAGGGGTGTCGAGCTCGATCGACTCGAGCAGGGATGTGAACTTGTCCTCGGCGGCGCCGAGGCTTGACGCGAAGGTGACGGTCTTCTCGGCCGGCTGCGACCACAGCGGCTGCAGCGCGCGTGCGGCGTCGAGGCACCTCGGAACCCAGGTGGCCAGCCACGTCGAAAAGAGCTTCTTGTTGGATTCGCCGTGCTGTTCGTCACGGGTCAACAGCCGGAACAGGTTTCGGGTGTATGCAAGATCGCGGTCGTAGTCGTGCTCGCCAGTGCCGACGATGGTTGGCGTGATGTAGTCGCCGTTACGGGCCGAGATCTGCATCACCAACTCGCTACGGAACAGTGAGCCCACCAGCTGTTCGAACACGATGTTGCTGGCGAACAGCAGCTCGCACCAGTCCCCGACGGCGGTCAGCCGCTCCACGACCTCGCGGGTCGGCTGCCATTCGGGTGCGGACTGCCAGACCTCTTTGTGGGCGCTGCCGTCGAAGCCTTCGGCCTCCTCGGACAGGTCGAGGTTGAACAGCGCCAGGTCCTGGGCGAAGCGCATCTTGTGAGCGGCGTTGACGGCCACTGCGGTGTTGATCATGTTCGTCGGGCCGGACCGCTGGATGGAGGTGAACACGTGCAGGGCCAACCCGTTTTCGGCGTGCATCCACGCGCCCAGGTTGCGTTCGAGGAACTTCAGCCATGCCGAGTTCCAGCCATCGTAGACGCGGGCGCGCTTGGCGTTCTGCAGGCACAGGTCTACCTGACGCACCACCGCGGAATTGTTGCGGTAGATGGTCTGATCCCACTCCTCGTTCGGGTCGAGGAAGGCGTGCCAGTTCGTGGATTTGGCGGCTGTCCAGTCCTGCGGGTAGCCGCCGGGCCCGTCGCCGAAGCCGTAGATCCAGCCCTGGGACAGATGACGATCCGGGTCAGGCTGCACGTCGACGGTGACGTCCTCGTACATCGTCGACCGCAGTTTCGCCGGTTTGTAGTACGTGAATTTGCGGCTCTTACTGCTGGGGAACTCCAGCGCACCGGCCTCCGAGTCGGTGAACTCGATCTTGGGGAAGCTGCGCTGCTTGGCGGGTGCGGACATCGGCGTTTCTCTTTCTTTTGGGCTGCAACGGTTTCAGTCGAAGGCCGGGCTGGTGAACTTGTCGTAGAAGATCTGGTCCCTTGGCACGTTGTGGGAGTCGAGAAGGGCGAGCGCCGCGTCGACCATGGGCGGCGGGCCGCACATGTACACCTCGGTCTTGCCGATGGCGGGCTCGTTTCTGGTGACGACGTCGGTGACGTTGCCCTCCTCCACCCGGACCGAACCGGGAACGGAGCCGTCCATCGACTCCGACAAACAGGCGACGAAGTCGAAATCGACCAGACCCTTGCCGATCTCGGCAATCTCGTCGAGATAGAAGAGGTCGGCTGCCGTGCGGGCGCCGTAGTAGAAGCGGACCGGGCGCGGGTTGGCGGTTTCGCTCATGTGCCGCAGCAGGGCCAGAATCGGCGCCATCCCGGCACCGCCACCGATGCACACCACGGGCAGGACGTGGCCTTCTTTGAGGGTGAACGAGCCATACGGTCCGGTCAGACAAATCTCGTCGCCGACCTCGATCCCGTTCTCCAGCAACGCCGCGAACTTGCCGCCCGGGTACTTCTTGATCAGGAACTCCACTTGGCCCGGGGTGGACTGCGTGGTCGCCATGGAGAAGGACCTGTGCTCATCGGCCCCGGGGATGTGGACATCGGCGTACTGGCCGGGCTTGAACTCGAACGTCTGCGGTTCGACCGCCGCCAGTTTCAATGACACGATGTCGCGCGTCATCGGCTGCAGTGCGACCACCTGGGTGCGTACGTCCTGGATCGGCATGCCGCCGAGCAGTTCGTCCTCGTCGAAGTTGAGTAGCTCGATCGTGCAGTCACTGAACGCATGCGACCGGCACAGCAGCACATAGCCCTCGTCGACTTCCGCGTCATTGCAGGCGAATGTCGAGTAGTTCGCCATCTGGATGTCGCCGTCGAGGACGTAGGACTTGCAGGCCGAACAACGTCCTTCGCGACAGCCGTGCATCAGATGGATGCCCTGCCGGAACGCGGCGTCGAGGATGTTCTCCTCCTCGCCGACCTCCATCTCGATGTCGACGGGCTCGAAGTTGATGCGGTGCGTGTCAGCCACGGAATCTCCTCGGGGGTTCGGCATTGGTGACCGGTGGGCGGCACGAAGGGGTCGGGAGAGGCGCCGCCCACCGGCGGCGCGTCAGGCGGGGACGGTGCCTGCGCGGTATGTGGCGACGTGCGCCTCGCGCTCCTCGTCGGACATCTCGTTGAGCAGCACGTTGGGGCTGTTGAACGTATTGCCGCGAACGTCGTCGAGGGTCCACATCCTCTTCGGATCGTCGAGATCGAGATGCGGCTG
>DATFCF010000483.1:0-2496 GCA_035253445.1 Mycobacterium sp. | reverse complement strand
CCGATGAACGCGACGAGCAGCAGCACCATGATCGACAGATCGAACCGGACAGCGCCTATCGTGAGCTGCGGAATGAGCCGCCGTAGCAGCTTCACCGGCGGATCCGTCAACGTCATGATGACCTCGAGGATCACCACCGTGGCGCCCTTGGGCCGCCAGTCTCGGCTGAACGAGCGGATGAACTCGACCACAACCCTGGCGATCAGCAGCAGCCAGAAGACGAACAGCGCGAAACCCAGGATCTCGAAGAAGAGCGACAACTACAGCCGTCCTCACTACATGCAGATGTGTGACATTCGATACAAGCAGGCCAAGTGTCGCTCAAAGCCCGAGTGCCAGCGCGACGCCGCCAGCCTACCTGCCGGGTTCGCGGGCGAAGTTTCGGCTGATAGAGCTGGTAGAGCCGACCGGTAGGTCCTACTGATAGGCGTAGAAGCCGGCTTCGGCGATGCGACGCCGTTCCTCGGCGGTGACATCGATGTCGGCCGGGGAGAGCAGGAACACCTTGGTCGCCACCTTGTCGAACGATCCGCGCAGCGCGAAGGCAAGCCCGGCGGCGAAGTCGACCAGCCGCTTGGCGTCGGCGTTGTCCATGGTGACCAGGTCCATGATGACGGGCGTTCCGTCCCGGAACCGCTCGCCGATGGTGCGGGCCTCGCTGTAGTCCTTCGGCCGAAGCGTGGTGATCTTGGACAGCGGGCTGCCGGCCTCGAACAACTCGGCCATCCGGCGCGGGTCCATCGCCAGCGCACCGCGGGTCGAGCCGCGCAGCCCGCCAAGACGCGGCATCGGCCGGTCGAACTCGCGGGGTGTTCGCAGTCTGGGTTCGAAACGGCTTTCGTCGGAGTATCCGCCGCGATAGCCGGGGGGCTCGTCGTACTCGCGGTCCTCGTAACCGCGGCCAGCCCTGTCGAGGTAGCCGTCGTCGTCGAACCGGTCTTCACGAGAACGACGTGAATAACCCCGCGAGGCGCTGCGATCGTCGTCCTCGTAGTACTCGTCGTCGTAGTCATCCATCGGCGCCATGCCGAAGTAGGCCTTGACCTTATGCAGTGTGCTCATCGCTAGGACCCTTCTGCACTTCCCGAAGTTGTGGTGTCTGTGATGAAGATGTGACTGGAGTGACTACTCATGGTGACGTTAGCGGTCGTTGCCCCAATAGCGCGGTACCGACACGCACACACGTCGACCCATGTTTTACGGCGATCTCCAGGTCGCTGGACATGCCGGCCGACAGACCGAGTGGCCGCGGATAGTCGCGCTGCACGCGTTCCCGCTCCGCAGCCAGGCGCGCGAATGCGTGGTCGGGTTCGGACCCCAGCGGCGGGATGGCCATCAACCCGACGAATTGCAATCCCTCGGCGGCATCCGCGAGCGCGCACAGCTCGTCGATCCGGTCCGGCTGCCCGACATCGACGCCACCCCGTTTCTCGTCCCCGTCGAGGCTGATCTGGAGGTAGATCTGCAGCGGCTCTGCGCGGCGGCCCTCGGCCAGTGCGTCGCCCGCAGCCCGGTCCAGTGCGGCGATCACCTTGGCGCTGTCGACCGAGTGAGCCGCGTAGGCCCAGCCCGCAATCGAACGCGCTTTGTTGCGCTGGATCCGCCCCACCATGTGCCAGCGAATGGGCCCGGAAGGCGACAATGCGCCGACTTCTGTTGCTTTATTCGACGCTTCTTGTTCGCGGGATTCGCCAAATGCCATGCATCCCAAACGGCTCAATATCACGACATCGGTGGCCGGAAAAAATTTTGTGATAGGGAGCAATTCAATTTCGTCTACATCGCGCCCAGCGGCCTCCGCGGCGCGCGCGAGCCGGGACCGGACGGCGGACAGTGCCTCGGCCAGTTCGAGTTCGCGGGTGCTCGTCACGGCGGTCATTCCATCCACACCAACGACGCAAGGCGCCCCGTCGGGTTATCGCGCCGATGACTGAACAGCGATCGGTCCTCCACCGTGCAGCGCGGATCGACGTCAATGGCCGCGACGCCCAAATCCGTTAGTTGCCGGGCGATTCCGGCGCGTAGGTCCAGCGCCGGAGTGCCCCGCGACGTCGTCGTGCGGCTGCCGGGCAGCGCCACCTCGACCTCGGCGGCCATTGCGGCCGGAACCTCGTAGTTGCGTCCGCTGACCGCCGGGCCCAGCAACACCGAGATGTCCTCGGCGTGCGCGCCTGCGGCCAACATCGCCTCGACTGCGCGGGCCACGACGCCCTTTTGCGCGCCGACGCGCCCGGCGTGTACGGCCGCGACGACACCTGCCCGCCCGTCGGCCATTAATACCGGGACACAATCAGCAGTCACCACCGCCAAAGCCAAACGCGGCGTGGTGGTCACCAATGCGTCAGTATTGTCGACGGGGTCGGCTTGCGGGCCGTCGACCACCACCACATGGTCGCCGTGCACCTGATTCATCCAGACCACCCCGTCGTCGCCAAGTCCGATCGCGGCGGCCAGCCGCTTTCGGTTGGCAGCGACGGCGGCCGGATCGTCGCCGAC
>DATFCF010000482.1:0-2764 GCA_035253445.1 Mycobacterium sp. | reverse complement strand
ATCGCGCCGGGCAAGCAGGTCGTCGCGTACGACCAGGGCGGCGGCGCTTACGCGGCGCGCATGTGGTGGATGCTGCGATGGCTGGGCTTCGAGGCGGCGGCGGTGCTCGACGGCGGCTACGCCAAGTGGGCGGCGGAGGGGCGCGTGGTCAGCACCGAGCCCACCGAGCCAACGCCGGCCACCTTCAAGATCCAGCGAGTGACGCCCACCGTCGGCGCCACCGGCGTCATGGCCAGCATTCCGCGCCAGGGGCTTTTGATCCTCGATGCGCGGGCGCCGGAGCGCTTCCGCGGCGAGAAGGAGCCGTTCGATCCGGTGGCCGGCCACATCCCCGGCGCCGGAAATGTGCCGAGCACAAGCCTGTTGGCCGGCGACGGTAGCTTTCTGCCGGACACCGACCTGGCCCAATTGTTCGACAGCCAGACCACCGGCGTCTACTGCGGCTCGGGAGTGACCGCCTCCGTGGTGGTAGCCGCCCTGGCCGCCACCGGTGTGGACGCTGCGCTATACCCCGGCTCCTGGTCCGAATGGTGTTCGGACCCGAACCGACCGGTCGCGCGCGGCTAACCAGGTCCTGACGCGCGGGCGCGCCGGCCGACCAGCCAGCACACCAAGAAGATCGCGAACGAGATGGTGGTGACGAACACCGATACCGGCACCCCTGGCGCCAGCGACAGCACGATGCCGCCGACGGCGGAGATCTCCGCGAACACCACCGAGGCCGCGATGGTCGCGGCGGGGGAGACGAACACCCGCACCGCGGCAGCGGCGGGCGTGATCAGCAGGGACATCACCAGCAGCGCGCCGACAATCTGCACGCCCTGCGCTGCAGTCACCCCGACCAGTGCCGCGAACACGATGCCCAGCACGCGGACCGGAACTCCGCGTCCCGCGGCAACTTCGGGGTCGACTGTGGCGAACAGCAGCGGGCGATAGGACACCGCCAGCACCGCGACGACCACCACGACGACCACAGCGAGCAACGCCAGCCCCGAGTATCCGACGCCGACGATCTGCCCGGTCAGCAGCGCGAAACTGGTACCGGTGCGGCCCGGATAGAGATGAATGAACAGCACCGCAAGACCCAGCCCGAATGCGAGTACCACGCCGATCGCCGAATCGCGTTCGCGGGCGCGCTGTCCCAGGATCCCGAACAGTATCGCCGCCAGCGCGCAGCCGATGAGCGCGCCGATGCCGACGTTGAATCCGGCCAGCAGCGCGAACGCCGCGCCCGTCAATGACAGCTCGCTGGATCCGTGCACGGCGAACGACATCTGCCGCATCACGATGAACGGGCCGATCAAGCCGGACACCAGCGCCAGCAGCGCGGCGGCAAGCAGCGCCTGTTGAACGAAATCACGCCCGAGCAGGTCGACGGTGATATCGAATGAAAACAGATGGGCCACAAGCTCGTTGAGACGATCAGTCATGGAGATGTCCGCTCGCATGGCCGGAGTGGTCCAAATGTTCGCCGACCACGACGTAGCGCGCGCCGACCTTCACCACCTGGATGTCGGCGCGGTAGAGCTCGGACAGAGTCGCTGACGTCATCACCTCTTCGACGGCGCCGACCCTGAATCGGCCGTCGACCAGATACAGCACCCGGTCCACGTACGGAAGAACGGGATTCACCTCGTGGGTGACGAACAGCACGGCGGTTCCCGCCTCGCGGCGGCGCTGGTCGATCAGCGCTGACACCAGCCGGGCGTTGGCAGGATCCAGGTTCAGCAGCGGCTCGTCGCACAGGAGCAACACGGGATCGGCGGCAAGCGCCTGCGCGATCCTCACCCGTTGAAGCTCCCCGCCTGACATGACGCCGACCGGTACACCCGCCAGATGCTCGCCGTTGACCTGATCAAGCGCCTTGCTGACGGCGGCACGTTTCGTGGACCGGTCACGCACGCCGGTCACGCCCCACCGGTGTCCGTCATAGCCGAGGCCGACCAGATCCTGGCCGCGCAACGTCAGCCCTCGGTCCAACGACCGGTGCTGCGGCACGTAGCCGATCCGCTCGCTGCCCTTGGCCACCCGCTCACCGGCGACCGTCACGGTGCCCCCGGTCAGCGACTGCTGCCCGAGCAGCACCTTGAGCAGCGAGGTCTTGCCGGTGCCGTTGGGACCGAGCACGGCGACGAACTCACCGGCGCGCACGGTCAGGTCGAGGTGATCCCACAGCACGCGGTCGCCGAATGCCAGCCGGGCGCCGATCAGTTCGGCGACGACGTGTGCAGCCACGAGAAGGATTATCGGTTCGTCTGCGATCCCTTATCCAACTGGCTGGCCAATTGCCCGGCGGTCTGGCGCTGCCAGGTCAGATAGTCGGTGCCCTCCGGAAGGGTTTCGGTCACGGTGACGACCGGTATCGACGCTCGCTGGGCGGCTTCCTCGATCTGCTTGGTGACGGCGGTCTGCGTCTGCGGGTTGTACAGCAGGGCCGCTACCTGGCGGGTGTTGATCAGGTCGAGCATGGCGGCCAGGTCTGCAGGGGAAGGGTCGGCGTCCTCTTCGATCGCGCTGCTGAAGCCCTCGGGGGTCTTGTCGGTGACCCCGGCGTTGGCCAACAGGTAGTACGCGACGGGTTCGGTCGCCACCACCGATGCGCCAGGATGAGCCTCGCCGATCGCGCGCTCGGATGCGGTGATCTCATCGGCCTGCTTGCCGAACTCGGCCGCATTGGCGCGGTAGATGTCGGCATGGCCCGAGTCGACCTCGGCGAGCCGGTCGGCGATCTTGTTCGCGACCGCCTTCGCGGTGGCCGGGTCGT
>DATFCF010000481.1:0-2787 GCA_035253445.1 Mycobacterium sp. | reverse complement strand
CGGTGATGTCAACTGGAGGTCCCGATCGTGAGCGCGGTATCTATTGTCGCGGGGATAATCTCGCTGCTCATCACCGCCGTGGCCGTCGTGCTGGCCGTCAGGGCGGTGCAGGCGATGATGGCGGTCGTTCGCGCCGGACGGCCAGCACCGGGCCGAACGGGGGACCGGGGCCGGCGGTGGCGGGCGATGCTCGCCGAGACCCTTGGGCACACCCGGATGCTGCAGTGGCACTGGATCGGGATCATGCACTGGTTGGTGTTCGCCGGGTTCATCTTCCTGAGCACGGCGGTGCTGGCCGCCTACTTCCAGGTGTGGGACCCGACATTCGCCCTGCCGCTGATCGGGCACTTTGTCGTCTTCGAGTGGGTGACCGACGCCCTGCTGTGGCTGACACTCGTCGGCATCGTCGGACTGATCGCCTACCGGCAGGCCAGGCACCCCAGGCGCCTGGACCGGCGGAGCCGGTTTTACGGATCCCGCTTCTGGCAGGCGTATTTCGTCGAGGCGATCATCCTGGGAGAGGCGATTGCCGGGCTGCTGATCCGCGGCGCCGAATACCGCCTCGCCGGCGTCAGTGCATGGCATTTCCCGTTGACCGCGTGGATCGGCGACCTGTACGGGGACGTATCCGCTCAGACACTGGAAACCATCATCGTGGTGCTGGCGTTGGTCAAGATCCTGCTGGCCATGGTCTGGCTGGCCGTTCTTGCACGCAACATCACCATGGGCGTGGCCTGGCACCGGTTCACAGCCTGGTTCAACATCTACTTCAAACGCGAACCGAACCGAACCGCACTGGGTGCTCTGGAACCCCTCTACGTCGCCGAAAAGCCGTTGACCGCATCGTCGATCGAGGACATGCAGGAGGAAGACTTCGACAAGCTCGGCGTCGGTCAGGTCGAGGACCTGTCGTGGAAGGGGCTACTGGATGTCACCACGTGCACCGAATGCGGCCGCTGCCAGAGCCAATGCCCCGCCTGGGCGACCGACAAACCACTGAGCCCAAAGCTGCTGGTGATGTCGTTGCGCGAGCACGCCTACCAGCGCATCCCGTTGCTGGCGTTGCAGGCCAACGATCTGACCGAGGAGCAGCAGGCGATCCTGGATCGGCCGCTGGTCGGCACCCCGGAGGAAAACGGGGTGATCGACCCGGACGTACTGTGGTCGTGCACGAACTGCGGGGCGTGTGTGCAGGAGTGCCCGGTCGACATCGAGCACGTCGATCACATCGACAACATTCGCCGCCATCAGGTTCTCGTCGAGTCCGAGTTCCCGTCCGAACTGAACCGTGTCTTCACCGGCATGGAACGCAAAGGCAACCCCTGGGGCATGAACGCCAAGGACCGGATGGCCTGGGCCAAGGATCTGCCGTTCGACGTGAAGGTCGTCGGTCAAGACATCGAGGACCTGGACGAGGTCGACTACCTGTTCTGGGTGGGCTGTGCCGGGGCGTTCGACGACCGGGCCAAGAAGACCACCCGGGCCATCGCGGAACTGCTGCATCTGGCAGATGTGAGCTTCGCGGTGCTCGGGCAGGCCGAATCGTGCACCGGTGATTCGGCCCGTCGCGCCGGGAACGAGGTGCTGTTCGCGCAGCTGGTCGAGCAGAACAAAGAGGTGTTCACCGAGGTCAAGGTGAAGAAAGTGATCGCCTCATGTGCGCACTGCTTCAACACCCTCAAGAACGAGTACCGGCAGTTCGGGGTTGACCTGCAGGTGGTGCATCACACCCAGCTGCTCAACCGTCTGGTCCGGGAAGGCCTGCTGCAACCGACCCCCCCGGCGGACCAAGAGCGCAGGACGATCACCTACCACGATCCGTGCTTCCTGGGCCGGCACAACGACGTGTACGACGAACCTCGGGACCTGCTCGCCGCGATCCCCGGCGCCACCCTGGCCGAGATGCCCCGTAACTCGGAACGCTCCTTCTGCTGCGGGGCGGGCGGGGCTCGCATGTGGCAGGAGGAGAAACTCGGCACCACCACCATCAATAGGGCACGAACCGACGAGGCCATCGCCACCGGCGCCGACCAGATCGCCGTCGGCTGCCCGTTCTGCAAGACCATGCTCGCCGACGGCCTCACCGCGGCCCAGTCCACCGGCCAGGCCCGTGAGGAGGTCGAAGTCCTCGACGTCGCCCAGATGCTCCTCGCCTCCGTCACCCGGCGGACAAGCGGCTAGATGCGCCCAAGGTCGGTGAGGTTCGCGCCGTGCAATCCACGACCGCCCGCAGCCATCGGTCTCTCGGACGATATGACGCATCACACCGCCCCGCGCCCATCCACGAACCACCGAGGACATCATGACCGCCGCCGTCGAAGCCGTTCGTGCCGCACTGGCCACCGTCCATGACCCGGAGATCCGCCGTCCGATCACCGAGCTGGGCATGGTCGCGAACCTGTCAGTCGACGAGACCGGGCTGGTGGACCTGACCGTGCTGCTGACCATCGCCGGCTGCCCGATGCGCGACACACTGGTGCGGGACGTGACGGCGGCGGTTCGGGCGGTGCCCGTTGTGCGCGACCTGCGCTTGGAGTTCGGAGTGATGACCGACGAGCAGCGGGGCGCGCTGCGCGACCTGCTGCGCGGCGGCCCGGGCAAAGAGATCCCGTTCGCCCGCTCCGACTCGCGGACCCGGGTGTATGCGATCGCGTCCGGCAAGGGCGGCGTCGGAAAGTCGACGGTGACCGTCAACCTGGCCGCCGCGATGGCCGCCCGCGGGCTGGCGGTCGGCGTCGTAGACGCCGACGTGTACGGCTTCTCGGTCCCTCGAATGCTCGGGGTCAC
>DATFCF010000480.1:0-2311 GCA_035253445.1 Mycobacterium sp. | reverse complement strand
CGACCACGGGTTGCGGGTGTGGCCGAACGCCGGTCCGCTGGTGAACGGCCATTGACCCAACTCGCAGGTGTTGGTCTTGCCGACGATCACCGCACCGGCCGCCCGCAACCGCCGCACGACCTCCGAATCCGCGACGGCCGGTCGGATGTTTCCGTCGGCTCCGAACCGGGTCGGCACGCCCGCGACGTCGACGTCGTCCTTGACCGCGATCGGAATCCCCAGCAACGGAAGTTGTTCGCCCGCCGCACGTTTGCGGTCTGCTTGCGCCGCGTCGGCGAGCGCGCGTTCGGTCAACACTTCCCGGAAGGCGTTGAGCGTCGGCTGGCTGGCCTCGATCGCCTCCAGCGATCTGCGCACCAGTTCGGTGGACGTGACGGAGCCACTCGCCAGCTGAAAAAGCTGCTGAGTGAGGGTTGGGAATCGCACAGACTCGACCATCACTTACGAGAGTATCGGCGCTGCGAAACGGTTTCCGTCACATTGCAGTGCAAGACTGTACCGATGCGGCTGTACCGGGACCGAGCGGTGGTGCTGCGCCAGCACAAGCTCGGCGAGGCCGACCGGATCGTGACCCTGCTCACCCGCGAGCACGGGTTGGTGCGCGCGGTGGCCAAGGGTGTGCGACGCACCCGCAGCAAGTTCGGGGCGCGGCTGGAACCGTTCGCGCACATCGATGTTCAGCTTCATCCCGGCCGGAACCTCGACATCGTCACCCAGGTGCAGGCCATCAACGCGTTCGCCACCGACATCGTCAGCGACTACGGCCGGTACACCTGCGCGTGCGCGGTGCTGGAAACCGCCGAACGACTGGCGGGGGAGGAGCGGGCCCCGGCGCCCGCGCTGCACCGGCTGACGGTGGCCGCGCTGCGGGCCGTGGCCGACGGCGGCCGCCCACGCGAACTCGTGCTCGACGCGTACCTACTGCGCGCCATGGGAATCGCGGGCTGGGCGCCGGCGCTGACCGAATGCGCCCGCTGCGCCGCACCGGGTCCGCACCGGGCGTTTCACATCGCCGCGGGCGGCAGCGTGTGCGTGCACTGCCGGCCGTCCGGGTCGGTGACACCGCCGCAGGGCGTGCTGGACCTGATGGCAGCGCTGCACGACGGCGAATGGGAGCACGCGCAGTCAGCGCCGCAGTCCTACCGTAGCCAGGCCAGCGGGCTGGTCGCCGCGCACCTGCAATGGCATCTGGAGCGTCAAATGCGGACATTGCCGCTGGTCGAACGTGTATATCGGGTTGATCGCACAGTCGCTGAGCATCGCGTGTCGCTATTCGGGCAGGATGTGGCGCATGGCAGTGAAAAGGGCCGGGCGGCGGATGACGAAAGCGACCTACCCCCAGTTGCCTCCGGCGCCTGACGACTATCCCAGTTTTCCCGATACGTCGTCGTGGCCGGTCGTCTTCCCGGCCCTGCCACCCCGAACCAACGGCAGGTTCGCCCGCCCTCCCCAGCACACGTCGAAGGCCGCCGCACCCCAGATCCCGGCCGATCAGGTGCCCAACCACGTCGCCGTCGTGATGGACGGCAACGGGCGGTGGGCCACCCAGCGCGGGCTGGGCCGCACCGAGGGCCACAAGATGGGTGAGGCGGTGCTCATCGACATCACCTGCGGCGCCATCGAAATCGGCATCAAACACCTGACGGTCTACGCGTTCTCCACCGAGAACTGGAAGCGCAGCACCGAAGAGGTGCGTTTTCTGATGGGGTTCAACCGGGAGGTGGTCCGTCGGCGCCGGGAAAATCTCAACGATATGGGCGTGCGGATGCGCTGGGTCGGCTCGCGGCCCCGCATGTGGCGCAGCGTGATCAAGGAATTCGATATCGCCGAAGAGATGACGGTGGACAACGATGTCATCACGATCAACTACTGCGTGAATTACGGCGGCCGCACGGAGATCGTCGAAGCGACACGTGAGATCGCGCAGGCTGCGGCCGAGGGCAAGATCAATCCCAGCCGGATCAGCGAGGCGACATTCGCCAAGCATCTGCATCGCTCCGACATCCCCGACGTGGACCTGTTCATCCGGACATCGGGGGAGCAGCGGGCAAGCAACTTCCTGCTGTGGCAGGCGGCGTATGCGGAGTACGTCTTCCAGGACAAGCTGTGGCCGGACTACGACCGCCGCGACCTGTGGGATGCGTGCCAGGAGTACGTGAACCGCAACCGCCGGTTCGGCAGATGACGCTCCAACAACGACTGGCCGTCGTCCTCAACGAAATCCTGCCGGTGCAGGAGGAGGACGACGGCGCGGTCACCGTGCACCACGACGACACGTTCGCTTCGTTGCGCATGGTGACGATCGCCGAGG
>DATFCF010000479.1:0-4423 GCA_035253445.1 Mycobacterium sp. | reverse complement strand
GGCGCGCGTGGTGAGCGGCGTATGCGCCTCGAGATGGGTCGAGCCTGGACTCGTTGTGCCTATTGAGGTCATTGGACTCGCTTAAACCTTATTCGGGAGCTCCCGCGTCGCCGCTCGCAAGAGAATAGTTTGACCAGCAGTCAAAGAAGTCGCCGGCCCCTCAGCCTCCAAGCGGGATGAACGTTGGAGTTCCTTGGAGTGCGTATCGCAGACCCGCAATGAGGTCCCTAGCGAACTGTAGCGACGGGGCTCGGATTGCGGCTTACGTGCTCGTTCTACGCTGTGCGAGCTTGCGAGTGCACATGAGACGCACGTTCTCCCTGTCCGAAGGGCTTAGTTCCGCAGTTTCCCCACTCTCAATCAGTCCCAGGACTTTTCGGTAAAACCTCGGTGCAGACAGGCCGAACTCGGTGAAGATGTGTTCATCTCCCCCGCCATAGGGGATCCATCGATTGGCAAAAATTAACATGGAACGATCTATCGCGTTCATAACGTCTTTCCTGTCCTCAATTCGTCAATTTTCTTTTGATGAATGATGAGAATGTTGATCAAGCTTGACCGCTCCGGTGTGCCGTCGACTGTCTGAGGGAATGCTAGTCCAGTTCGTATGGTCCGCGTTTATCGTGTACCTTCCCCTAGGGTTATTTCTGGGGCCTAGCGCGAGCAGTCAGTTGAAATCAATGCGATTTGGCCTATTTATCAGTACGCCTACTCCAACTTCCAGCCCGCGAGATCGCAGTGGCCACAAGAACTGGGATCCTCATATTTTCTGGAATGCTCAGAGCGGCCTGACGGAAGGGCCTCAGGTTCACGGGCAGGACAGGTGTGGCAGTGTGCGACCGATCTGGGTGACCGATAGTTGGCAGAGAGACCTTGCGGTTTCACTGAACTCAAATCCCAATTGCTCAGGTTTCGCCGAATTCAGACAAGCTTCCATCCATGTTGATTGGAGTTTTTGATCGATCGACGGCTGGATTACACCGCTTGACCGTCGTGCCATCTATTGCCGTCGATCTGACGCCATTCAGGCGACAGTGTCGGTGGTTTTCAGGGCCGCTGGAATTCGAGATTCACCTCCGTGTTTGCCAGTTTCTCCCCTATTGGCTTATAGAAGCGTGATCTCCCGGCGTGGCCTGTCACGCCGCCGACCTCGATGGGCGCCGCTCGATATCTCTCGTAATGAAGTGCTACCAAAAGCCTGGCAGGCGATTCGACGCTCCGTGCCTGCTGGAAGGTCGACCCCGGGTGTAGTTCCATAATATGGACCGAGTGAACCGCATGGAGGGACATTACTTCGATTGGGGATGGCCTGTCAACGGTTCGGGAATTACGGAACTGGTTGACCGCCCAGGGCAAGGGTTGCGATTGAAGGGGCAGCCCGTGGGAGCAGGATGTCGGGTTCCGATGAGTCGACGATCAGAACAAAGGGGTTGGTGTGGCCGTCGTCTGCTCCCACCAGCACTTCGGTCGATGAAGGCGTAGTCGTACGTCGATGCAGTTGTAGTTCAGCTGTCCTCGATTGCGGGGCACCTCACCTATTCCAACCGGCGATCTCGAGCTCCCGGCCAAAATAGTGCAGGCAGGCCGGCGGCTGCCTCGAATTCAACGACTCACGTGTCGCAGCGTCCGTTGTTGTTGAGGAATATGTTCCCCCGTGACGAAACTCGCCGGGGAGCGGAGAGCCGTTCGCGGGGTTGAGTTTCAAGTGAGAGCGCAAGTACGCAGAACGAATATGAGTTCCAGAGTGCTCGTGGCAAGTTGAATTATCCTGCGCTTTCAGCATCTTGCGCCTCGTGCCGGCTGGGGTCCGTGCTACTCAGTTTCTCAATCGGCAAAATTTCAGTACGGGACAGTCGGGATCGGATTGCGAAGCCGATAGTAGCCCCTGCAGCAGTTACGACGGTCAGAAGAATGAAGTAGGTGGTCACGTTGTTCGCTTTGGCAAAGCTCAGAGCAACCACCTCGGTCGTTCCACCCACAAGGGCCAGTGCGAGGGCATGCGAGAGTCCGACACCCAGAGCTCTCAGGTGGGGCGGGAACAGGGCGGCGAACACCGTCTGTTGCACGGCGCCAGAAAGCGAAACGGCGATTGCGACGGCACTCGATGCCACGGTCACGGCGACGGCTGTGCCGCTGTTTATGACAAGAAAGTATGCCGGTAGGACCAGCGCGGCCGTCGCTGTGAAGCCGGCCGCTAGAGCCGTGGAAGGCCCCAGATGATCACTGACTCTGCCCCAGAGCCACGATGCGAGGCCGTATACGGTCAGAACAGCTAAGAGTGCGAGGGAGACCGAACGCGGGGGGATGTCCATAGAGGTCACCGCCATCTTCTGCATGTAACTCGTGAAAGTCAGCATCGCTGGAACGGTCAGCGCGACCGCAAAGAAGCAGAGCATCACTGCAGTTCGGTGCCGAGTCAGGAGCTCACGGATTTGACCGCGGTCCTTTGGTTTTGAAGCCTCGGCGGCGAGAAAGACTGGGCTTTCGACCATCTGTCGGCGTAGGTAGAGGACCACGACGGCGCCGACGACCGCCAGGATGAAGGGGAGGCGCCAGCCGTAGCTGTTCATCTGCTCTGGGGACAGCGAGGACTGGAGGATCAGTAGCACGAGAAATCCGAGACCCTGGCCAGCCGCCGACGCCACCATGAACAGACTCGAATAACGCCCTCGCCGTTCAGGTGGGGCGACTTCACGCAGGGTAGCTGCGACAGTCCCGAACTCGCCGCCGTAAGCCAGTCCCTGCAAGGTGCGGGCGATCAATAGCAGCACCGACGCCCACACGCCCACCATCGCGTAGGTCGGAGTGACAGCTATCAGAAGGGTCCCTAGCGTCATCGCGGCGACCGACAAGGTCAGCGAGGGCTTTCGCCCGAGGCGGTCGCTAATCTTGCCGAAGAGCACTGCCCCGAGGGGGCGAAGTAGGTAGCCGGCGGCGAAGATCCCAGCGGCCTGCAACAAGGCTGACGTGGGATCCTGGTCCTCGAATATCAACGGAGCGAAATAGACTGCGAGGGTTGCGTAGATCGTCCAGTCGAAGTACTCGATTGTCGTTCCGGCAGCGACGGCGAACGCAGCCCTCTTCCGTTCTTGTGACGTAATCTCCGGTAACGCTCGAGTCATGTGGCTGTCCTTCCGTTCCCAAGGGCGTGGTTGTGTGGTGGATGGCGCATGATCCCCGGTGCCCGCATCGTGAAGTCGATATTTCGGTTCGATCGGCGCCGGCGAGCGCGAGTGGAGATCGGCCGGGGCGAGAGGGCCGTTGGCGCTACTGATGCGCAATGAGGAGGGAATCAATCCCAAAGCGGGCCGAAGTCACCTGGCGTCCGCATCGGAGGTTCGCCGCCGGTCCGCAAGGTGGTGCAGGTGGTTTGCAGGTTGGAACGGTATCGGAGGTCTCGCGTGATAGTCAACACATCGCGTGGGTACCGTCCGAGAACCTGCCCACCACTCTTGGCGGAATGGGCCGTCCTCGGATGACTGCGTCGATGCAATGGCATACTGGTCTACATCGTGGACCAGTGTCCCGGTTATATGTGAGGAGCGCCTGTGCGAAGTGTGCGAACAACCTTCCAGATCCTGGATGCCGTCGCCGACAACCAGCCCGTCGGGTTGAGTGAGTTGGCGCGACGGCTCGACATACCCAAAAGCACGGTTCAGCGAAGCTTGGCGACACTAGCTGATCTCGGTTGGATCCGTCCCGACGGACACGACGGGACGCGATGGGTGCTCGGCGATCGGGTGCGGGCACTGAGCGAGCGGATCGATGACCTCGGACGACTACGTGAGGCGGCGTTGCCCATACTGGAACAACTCAACCGGGAGACCGCAGAGACAATTCATTTGGCTGTGCCGGAGGGGAATTTGGCACGCTTGGTTGAGCGTCAAGACAGCCAGCATGCGCTCCGGCTCGTGAAGGCAATCGGCACCCGCACCGTTATGCATGCTGGAGCAGCCGGCAAGGCGATGCTCGCCTACCTTCCTCAGCGCGAGATCGACAGCTACATCGCCGGCGGATTGTCCCCGGTGACTGGCCACACGATCACCGACCCCGCGAAGCTGTTGGAGGAGATCCAGGCCATCAGGAAGAGGGGATACGCCATCGGGGAGGAGGAGCTTACCGAAGGCATCGTGTCTGTTGCTGCTGCGGTCTGTCCCGGGGGCGGTCGCCCCGTTGCCTCCATAAGCATTTCTGGGCCATCGACTCGTTTGAAGGCGCAGCAGTACAAAACCTACGGAAAGCTCGTCAGCGATGCTGCCCTGGAGTTAGCCGCGAGCCTCCGTAACTGACGGTCGTGTCCTCTGATTGCCGGTTCAGTTGAGCAAAACAGATGAGACGATCCGGAGGATGACGCGCCAGCATCCGAATCGCCAGACTTGGGTTGGCGTGGCCGGACCTGTCGATGCGTTTCGCGGACTTGTGC
>DATFCF010000478.1:0-14866 GCA_035253445.1 Mycobacterium sp. | reverse complement strand
GTCGACGTCGGCGAAGTTCCGTAGCGCCTGCACGCCGCCGGCGGTGGCGCATGCGCCGATGGTGACCAGTACCTTCGACTGCTCGCGGATCTCCTTGATGCGCCGCTCGTCGGCGGCGGTGGTGATGGAGCCCTCCACCAGCGATACGTCGTAGGGTCCGCCGACGATTGCGCTGGAAGCTTCGAGGAAGGTGGCGATCTGCACCTGCTCGGCGAGCGTGAGGAGCTCGTCCTCACAGTCCAGCAATGTCAGCTGGCAGCCATCGCAAGAGGCGAACTTCCACACCCCCAGAGTCGGTGTGCTCATTACAGCTCCTTGACCCGAAGTAGCGGCTGGGCAGCGTCGTAACCTACGACCGGACCGTCGCGGCACAGCAGCAGCGGGCCAAGCTGACAATGCCCACACCAGCCGATCCCGCATTGCATGTTCCGCTCGAGGGACACACGAATATCGTTGGCGGCCATTCCTTTTCGCAAGAGTTCCTGTGCTCCGTTGCGCATCATCGGCTCGGGACCGCACAGGAAGGCGGTCGTACGGTCAGGCCGCAACGCCAGGCGGCGCAGCGGCTCGGTGACGAACCCGACCTCACCGGGCCAGCCCTGCACCGGAACGTCGACTGTCATGTGCACCTCGATGGAGCCGCGGCGCGCCCAGTCGGCAAGTTCCTCGCCGAACAGGAAGTCGTCACGCGAGCGGGCCCCTGCGATCAGCGCCACCCTGCCGTACAGGTCACGGTCGGCCAGCGCACCGAGCACCACCGGGCGCAACGGTGCAAGCCCAACCCCGCCGGCGACGATGACCAGGTCACGGCCGGCGGCCTCGGCCAAACCCCAGTCGGTGCCGAACGGCCCGCGCATCCCGATTACCGTCCCCTCCCGCGCGTCATACAGCGCCCGGCTCACGGCGCCGACCGAGCGGATCGTGTGGGTGATGCTGTCGTCGGCGACTGTCGGCACCCCGCTGACCGAGATGGCGATCTCGCCGATACCGAACGCGTACATCATCATGAATTCACCCGGCCGCGGTGTCGGGAGCGGCTCGCGCACCGGTTCCAGGCACAGGGTGGCCGAGTCTCGGTTCTCGGTGACCCGACTGCGGACCCGGTACGGCACCGGCGCCATCGCCGAAGCCGACGAGGCATGCGTGGCGGTCTCAGTCATCTGGGGGCTCCGCGAGCCGCGCCAGAGTGTTCATTTCCTCGGTGATGTCAATCCCCGTGGGGCACCATGCGATACACCGCCCGCAGCCGACACAGCCTGAGCTGCCGAACTGGTCATGCCAGGTGCCCAGTTTGTGGGTGATCCAGTGCCGGTATCGCGATGGACCCGACTGCCGGACGCTTCCCTCGTGCACGAACGTGAAGTCGAATTCGAAGCATGATGCCCAGTTCATCCAGCGTTCGGCATGTTCGCCGGTGAGATCGGTGGTGTCCTCGACACTCGTGCAGAAGCAGGTGGGGCATACCATCGTGCAGTTGCCGCAGGTCAGACATCGGCTGGCGACTTCGTCCCAGTGCGGCGACTCGCGCGATTGCACCAGTAGCTCGCGGAGGTCGCGTTCCGGCATCTGGCGGCCCATATGGTTCTCCGCGTCGGCGACATCGCTTCGCGCCGAGTCGATTTCGTCGACATCGGCCTCCCGGTGTGGCAGCTGCTCCAGCACCGCAGCACCGTCGTCACTTCCGACGTCGACGACATACCAAGAACCGGCACCGTCGATGCGTTCGGTGAGTGCGAGGTCGTAGCCAGGGCCCACCGCGGGCCCCGTTCCCATCGAGGCGCAGAAACACAGTCCGCCGGGTTCTGTGCAGTTGACCGCGACGACGAAGATCCGTCGGAGCCGGCCGACGAAGCCTTGGTCCGGATGCGCCCCCTCCCCGAGCACCCCGTTGAGCATCGCGATCGCCGACAGGTCGCAGGCGCGCACCCCGATGAATGCGTAGCGGGGAGTCTCGCCGAGCTCGCCGCCACCGTCACCGGTGTCGGAACCCGAGTCGTCCCCCTGCCCTTCGGGCGGGAGGTGCCCCCAGCGCTCCTGACCGCCGGAAGACCACAGCTTCTGCCGTGGCGGATGCAGGAACTGCTTCCACGACTGCGGCCCAGCCGAATGGCCGAACAGCGCATCGTCGTCGCGACGGCGCAGCCGGTAGTGGCCGGGACCGACGTCCACGCCCCAGCCCCGCGGCAGATCGTCGGCGGACTTCAGCTCGGAAAGCACTATCGAGTTGTCCGACAACGTCGGACCGACCACGCGATATCCGCGGTCGATCAGTGCTGACACCAGCAACCGCAATCCGGTGGCGTCGATCACCGCACTGCTCATGCGCCTATCGTGCCCCTGCGCGACGCGCGATGCACCGTACTTCGGTCCCATTGAATAGGTGCCAAAAGTCCCCACACGTGTTCACCGGCCGGTAACCGGAGGCCGATAGCGTGCGCTCATGTCGGTTCACGAGACCAGCGTCCTGGCCCGTGACGACCCGGCCGATAGCGAACTGGTCCGATTGCTCGGGCAGCTCGACGACCTCCTCGAGCGCCTCGTGGCGGCGGAAGCAGCGTGGTCGGACTGGCTCAGCGCCGTCGCGCCGGAGTACCGCGCCAGTGCGCGAAACATGGTGCACTACTGGGCGATTCGGCAACACGACCTGCGCGAATTGCAGAGCAAGCTCGGCGCTTTCGGCTTGTCGTCGTTGGGTCGCAGCGAGCCACACGTCCAGGCCACGCTGCGGCTTGTCCGATCTGCGGTCGTCGCCGTGCTGGAAGACACGTGGCGTCCCCCCGAACCCGCCGCGGTCAGCGCGGATGAGGGTCGCGAGTTGCTGCGGCGACGCTCCGTCGAGCTGCTGGGGCCAGCTCCGGCCCGTCGTGAAACCCGCATCATGGTCACCCTGCCGACCGAGGCGGCCACGGATCCCGACCTGGTTCGTCGGCTGGTGGAGCGGGGAATGAACGTCGCTCGCATCAACTGCGCGCACGACGATGGCGAAGCGTGGCGGGCCATGGCCCGCCATGTACGACGGGCCGGCGAGGACGCCGGCCGCAGCTGCCTTGTCGCCGTGGACCTCGCCGGCCCGAAGCTGCGCACCGGACCGATCCAGCCCGGACCCCGCGTGGTCAAGCTGCGGCCCCGCCGCGACGCACTAGGCCATGTCCTCGCCCCGGCGCAGGCCTGGCTGACCGCCGCTGACGGCCCGGCCGCCCCACCCGAACCCGGCATGCCGGTCCTGCCGGTACCTGGACAGTGGCTGGCCCGCAGAGGCGACGGCGACGTGATCGTCCTCCACGACACCCGGGGTGCGAAGCGGCACCTGGTCCTGACGAGATCAGACGACAACCCCGCGGGACTCATCGCAACCACGCGCAAGACCACTTACCTGGCCACGCGCACGCTCCTACATGTCGAGCACTCCGACGACCCAGTCGAGCTGGGGCTCTTGCCCGCCCAGGAGCAATACTTGCTGCTGCGCCGGGGCGACATGCTGACGCTGACCCGTGACTGCACGGCGGCCGCCGTCGCCGCCGCCGAGGGCATATCGCGGATCGGCTGCACGCTTCCCGAGGTTTTCGACAACGCCCACGCCGGCGAGCGGATTCACTTCGACGACGGCCGAATCGGCGGAGAGATCGTCGACGTCCACCACGACGCACTGCGGGTGCGGATCGACCACGCCGCCCCGGAGGGTTCCCGGTTACGTGCCGCCAAGGGCATCAACGTGCCGGACACCCGGCTGCCGGTTTCGGCCCTGACCGACAAGGACATTGCCGATCTGGCCACGGTGGTGGACATCGCCGATGTTATCGACGTTTCGTTCGTGCAGGATCCGTCGGACATCGTCCAGCTGCACGAAATACTGGGCCGGCTTGGCGGCGAGCACCTCGGCATCGTGCTCAAGATCGAGACTCGACAAGCGTTCGAACGCCTGCCGCAATTGCTGCTGACGGCGATGCGCCGGCCGCGCGTGGGTGTGATGATCGCCCGCGGCGACCTAGCGGTCGAGGTGGGTTACGAACGGCTGGCCGAGTTGCAGGAAGAGATCCTGTGGTTGTGCGAAGCGGCGCACTTGCCGGTGATCTGGGCAACGCAGGTGCTCGAACAACTCGCGAAGAACGGCCTTCCTTCGCGTGCCGAGATCAGCGATGCAGCGATGGGTGAACGCGCCGAGTGCGTCATGCTCAACAAGGGCGCACACATCGACGACGCGGTTGTTGTGCTCGATGACATCCTGCGCCGGATGGCTGAGCACCACTACAAGAAGAACGCTTTGCTGCGTCAGCTGCACTCCTGGCGTCCCCAACTCGCGCCGTAACCCGACACCGCTCCATTACTGCCCGTCGGCGGTCGAGGCCTGGACCTCCGCAGGCCCACCCAGCGAACCGGTGAATGCTTGGTCACGAACCGAGCCGACGTCGCTCACTTCCTCGAGAACCATGACGAGCCACTTCAGCTCGCCGTGGTCGGCGGTTCGCGGGCCGATGACATAGCGCAGATCGTCGTGCCGTACGGCCATCCTGCGTTTCATCACACCGAGTCGTCAGGGCTGGTCGTGCGCGGGTAATCCTTATCGATCCGGTCACCTCGCTACGACATCAAATAGTGGCGATCAGCGCCTCGTCGACAATTTCCTCGGCAGCCTTCATGTGCCTGTGCGCCTGGTCCAGGTTGGACATGAAGTCCCCCGCGAAACTGTTGGCCGAACCTGCGAGGACTGCCAGACACATGTGCGCACCGGTATGGGCGTCTTTGGTTGCTGCGCGGATTTCGCTGGTCAGGGCGGGGTCGGGAGTTGGCAGAAGCGACTGCAGCTCGACATCAGCGGTGTCGTGCAACTGCTGGCACGCGTCCAGCATGGCCGAATCGTCGACACTGTCCACCGCGCGTTGCAGGTCATTTAGTGACTCCTGAAGTTCCGTGAACGGCTCGTGTGCCGCTGCCCACCACTCCCGGATCGCCGCCGCGCCGACCGGGGTCGGCGCCACGGAACTCTGCTGGTCACTGTCACGAGTAACGACAAGCATTACAGCCGCGACCGCGACCACTATTGCCGCGAGAACGCCTGCTCCCGCAATGGCCCATTTGGCCCGGAACCATCGTTGGGACTCTAGTTCCTCGGCTGGTTCGTCGATTGGTGCGCCGCACTGACCACAGAACTCCCAGTGCGCTGGATTCGAATGCCCCTCCGGACAGCTAACCATGTCTGCGACCCTCCGTGTCTTTGAGAATGCGTTGCCGGTGCTCAACACCGGACTGCACGAATCACTAATTGCTGCAAATCATTTCGCCCGCTGAAACTTCACGAACTCCTCGATGCCGAACCGCTCAAATGTCTGTCGCTTCCGGCGCGACAGCTGGATGCCGGCGGTCGCCGCATCGATGACTTCGGGCTTGACGACCTCGTGGGTTTGGCCGCCGACTGTGATCGTCGCTTGCCCGGCGGATAGTGCGTTGCGCAGCCAGTCGACGCGTGTGCCGTACGGCAGCGGAACGATGAACCCGTCCGCAACACGGTCCGCGACCACCGGTGTGGCATAGCGCTTGCCGGATCGACGTCCGGTGTGGCGAATCACCGCCGCATACCAGTGTTTACGACCGGCCAGCTGCAGCATGGCCGGATTGAGTAAGTATTTGTTGAACGTCCGCACCGCATCCCGAACGGGACTGATCGTGTCGTTCACCATCTCTCGATACTTGCCTCAGGCTGCACGGTCGAGTTAGGGCCGACCGAACCAAGTACTAGGGACTTTCGGCATCACGATTGGCTCGGCTAAGCCAGAGCACGGGATGGCAACCGCAGGGTGCGCCGGTGGTGACTTTCGTCTCTATCGCCGACGCTCCCGAGCGCAAAGGATAGGAGTGCTACCCGCGACCGAAAGAGAGGCGATGATGCCGACCGCCGCGGGCGATCTGAACCGGATCGAATTGGACAGGATCGCTTGGAAGTTCCTCGGCTCCAATTTCACGGGGCGGACTTATGCCGACTGGCCGATCGACCGACGTTTGGATGCTTACCTCGTGCACCACGGGTTGATCAACCTCATGAACGACGGCACCGTCTATGACGCCCTATTGGAGCGGGTGATGGCCAACATCGGTCCCGCCTTACGCGAGGGAGTACTCGCGTAACGGCACAACTGGCAGTCGTGCTGTAACGCTGAACGTGTGTTCGCTGGGATCCCAGTGATCGCAAGGCCTTCGACACACAGTCGCGGGTCAGGGAACTTCGGTCCAGGTTGCGATCGAACTGGAAATCGTCACCGGCATGCGCATCGTTGCCGACAATCGAGCGAATCAGGAACCACCACACCGCACGGGACCCGGTGAGAACGAGGGACGACCAAAGCCCTTCGGCAGCAGGGCTGTTGGTCCCTACTATCCGGGGGATACAAGTGTTCGGATCGAAATCACGGCACTGAGGAGGTCGCGATGATTGCCCGCTCGCAGCATTTTTCGCGGTATCCGTGGACGACTCGCTGCAATTCAAGGCTTCGGCATCGTGGCTAGCGTGCCGACATGACCGAAGAACTCTCGGGCGCACCAGTCCGGCCGGTAACGTCCGATTCCATGGTCACCGAACCCCGCACTGACCTCCTGGGGCCAGAAACCGCATTGACGCACGCGTGTACGCGGGTGCCGACTGCCGCCGCGGCCGATCTGGTATCGGAGACGCTCGACGGCATGCGGGGTAAGCACTTCGAGAGCGCGGTCGCCGTTGCGGTGCTCGACGGCGACCGCTTGGAGGGCGTCGCCACCATCGAGCGGATCCTCGCCGCGCCAGAGGGCGCCACACTTCGTGATGTCATGGATCCGGCGCCCCCGGTCGTGACGCCCGAGACCGACCAGGAGCACGCTGCCTGGCAGGCGGTTCACCGCGATGAAGGCGGCCTGGCCGTGGTCGACGACTGCGGCCGGTTTCGCGGCCTGATCGCCCCTCGACAACTGCTCACCGTTCTCTTGCAGGAACATGACGAAGACATGGCGCGCCTGGGCGGTTTCCTGCACTCAGTCGAAACGGCACAGGCAACCAGCGTGGAAAGCGTGGCTCGGCGACTGTGGCACCGGATGCCGTGGCTGGTGATCGGTCTGATCGGCGCCATGGTGTCGGCAGTGCTCATGTCGACGTTCGAGGCGCAACTCAGCGCCGTCCTCGCGGTCGCGTACTTCGTGCCTGGCATTGTCTACCTCGCCGACGCGGTCGGCACGCAGACCGAGACCCTTGCGATCCGTGGCCTTTCGGTAGGCGTTGGGATACGCCGCATCGTCGGCAGGGAGGCCCTCACAGGGCTCTCGGTCGGTGTCATGTTGGGCGTGGTCATGGTGCCGGCCGTCGTCCTGATGACCGGCGACTGGATGCTCGCAGCGGCGGTTGCCGTCGCGGTTCTGGCCGCCAGCACGATCGCGACGGTCGTGGCGTTGGCGCTGCCGTGGGTGCTGCAGCGCATGGGCAAGGATCCGGCCTTCGGCTCCGGTCCACTGGCCACCGTGATCCAGGACTTGCTGTCGATCTTGATCTACCTCGGCGCCGTCGCCGCACTCGTCAGCTGAGCAACTCCACCATCATTCGATTGAACTTGGCGGGTTCGTCCGCGAACGGTGCATGTCCCGAATCGTCGAACCAGACGAGCTCTTTGGAGGGCGCAGTCAGTGCGTCGAAATACGCCACACTGGTCTGCGGGGGCACCCAATGATCGCGGCGACCGAGAAAGAAGAAGACCGGCATCTCAAGGGCCGGCGCGTCCTCCAGCAGATTGATCCTCGAAACGTCGGCCCACATCGCGTCGAGCGAAAAGCGGAAGCCCCGCATGAGGTACGGCAGATCGACGATCGATGCTTCCGGCCCCGCCACCGCGATACGTCCCCAACTCAACAACGATCTCGGACTCATCTGGCCCTCGAAACGCTGCAACCATGTGCGCTCCGTCCACAGACAGTCGGCGTCGTACGGCGGCGGGCCGATGGAATGCAACTCGCGCAGCGCCTTCCGGTTCTCGAGGCGCCGCGCCTCGGCAAGAGCGTACGCGTAGGACGCCGATTCGGCCACGGGCCAATCGCCGATCTGACCGCTACCGACGTAGGCCGCAACCTTCTGCGGGAACCGGCTGGCATAGAGCACGCCAAGAACAGAACCCCAGGAATGTCCGAAGATCACAACTTTGTTCTGTCCAACGCGCATGCGTACTGCATCCGCCAGCTCGTCCAGATCCGTGATGAACTGCTCGACCGTCATCGACACCCTGGAGATGTTGCGGTCGAACGACTTACCGGCGCCGCGCTGGTCCCAGTAGACGACGGTAAAGCTCTTCTCCAGCGGCGAATTGAAGTGGCGGAACAGACGGGTCTCGCTGAAGCCGGGCCCGCCGTGCAGGTGGATGAGCGGCGGATTGCTCACGCTCTCACCACGGATCATCACCCATTGATCGACCCCACCCAGACGTTGGTAGCCGATCTCGGCAATGCTGCCAGGAAGGGTCTCGCCCGTGGCCGTGCGAAATGGTGGTGTACGCCCTGCATGCCTCATGGTTTATCCGCCACGCACTCGTGTTCCCGCGGTGCCGGTGACGATTTCGGCGATGTCCGTGAGCGATCCGATGACAGCCTCTCTACCGGTGTGGCACGCGAAGCCACATGCGGCTTCGACCTTGGGCCCCATCGATCCCGCGGGCAGATCCAGCCCGGCAAGCTCGTCCGCGGTGACCCGGCCCAACCGGGCCTGCTCAGGCGTGCCCCAGCCGGTATACACGCCGTCGACGTCGGTCGCGATGACAAGCAGGTCGGCGTCGAGTTGCTCGGCGAGCAGCGCCGAGGCGAGATCCTTGTCGATGACGGCCTCGACGCCCCGCAGCTTGCCGTGTTCGTCATACATCGTCGGGATGCCGCCACCTCCTGCGCAGATCACGATCGTGCCACGCTCGACAAGGCTGCGGATCGGCCCGATTTCGAAGATACGCTTGGGTTTTGGGCTGGCCACCACTCGCCGGAACATGCCGCCGTCCGCGGCGATGGTCCAGCCGCTCGCAGCAGCGAGTTGCTCCGCGGTCGCCCGGTCATAAACCGGCCCGATCGGCTTCGTGGGGTGGTCGAACGCGGGATCGGCGCGGTCCACCTCGATCATCGTCAGCAGTGTGGCAAGCGGCTGCTCGGACGGCAGCAGGTTTCCCAGTTCCTGCTCGATGACGTAGCCGATCATCGCATCGGTTTGAGCCCCCAACACGTCCAGAGGGTACGGCGCCACATCGTGGTATGCCGCGGCCTGCAGTGCAAGCAAACCCACCTGCGGACCATTGCCGTGCGCAACCACGATCTCATTGCCGGAGGCCACGGCGGCAATGCTCTCGGCTGCGACCCGGATGTTGGCTCGCTGATTCTCCGCTGTCATCGGCTGCCCGCGCTGCAGCAGCGCGTTGCCGCCCAACGCGATCACGATCCGCATACGCTCAGGCCAGCGCGGCCACGAGGACCGCCTTGATCGTGTGCATCCGGTTCTCCGCCTGCTCGAAGGCAATGTTCGCCGGACTCTCGAAGACGTCCTCGGTGACCTCGACGCCGTTGGCGAGGTGCGGATACTGTGCCGCGATGTTGGCGCCGACCTTGGTCTGACAGTTGTGGAACGCGGGCAGGCAATGCATGAACTTCACCCGCGGGTTACCGGCCGCCGCCATCAGCTCCGAATTGACCTGGAAGGGCAGCAGCATATCGATCCGCTCGCCCCACGTCTCCAGCGGCTCTCCCATGGACACCCACACGTCGGTGTAGATGAAGTCGACGCCGCTGACCGCCTCGCGCGGATCGTCGGTGATGGTGATCCGCGCCCCGGACTGAGCCGCAATCTCACGGCACAGTTTGATGTGTTCCTCACTGGGCCAGAGCTTTTCGGGGGCGCCGATGCGGACATCCATGCCGAGCTTGGCACCTACCAACAGCAGCGAATTAGCCACGTTGTTGCGCCCGTCTCCCACGAACGCAAAGGCAATGTCGGTCAATGGCTTCGGACAATGTTCGGTCATGGTGAGGACATCGGCCAGCATTTGCGTGGGATGGAATTCGTCGGTGAGTCCGTTGAACACGGGCACCCCTGCGTAGTCGGCCAACTCCTCGACGATGTCTTGGCCCGCACCTCGATACTCGATCGCGTCATACATCCGGCCAAGCACGCGCGCGGTGTCCTTCATCGATTCCTTGTGGCCGATCTGCGACGACGCCGGGTCGATGTAGGTGACATGAGCGCCCTCGTCGTACGCTGCCACCTCGAACGCGCAGCGAGTACGCGTGGACGTCTTCTCAAAGATGAGCGCAATGTTCTTGCCCGCCAAGCTAGTCCGGCTCACGCCAGAGTACTTCGCTCGTTTGAGATCACGGGAAAGATCGAGCAGGTAGTGCAGGTCGCGATCGGTGTGGTGGATCAGACTGAGCAGGCTGCGGTTACGGTTGTTGAAGGCCATGGCAGATTCCTAGGTGTAGAGGGGATCGCGCAAGATCGGGCAGGTCATGCACCGGCCGCCACCCCGGCCGCGGCCGAGCTCACTGGCGGTGATGGTGACGACCTCGACCCCGGCCTTGCGCAGCGCCGTGTTGGTCAGGATGTTGCGGTCGTAGCCGATAACGACGCCGGGCTCCAGAGCGACGACGTTGTTGCCGTCGTCCCACTGCTCACGCTGGATCCCGTACACGTCGCCGGCCGTCGCGACCACGCGGAAGTTCACGCCGAGCGCTTTGCCGATGGTGGGAATCAACGCATTTGGTTCGCGGCGGATCTCCAGCCCGGACGGCGAGCTGTCGTCGGGTCGCAGACTGAAGGGCACGATCCCGTCGACGATCGGCGCGTACGCCGTCACCAGGTCGTAGTCGCAGAAGGTGAACACGGTATCCAGGTGCATCGCGGCGCGGCTCTTCGGCAGGCGGGCGACGATAACCCGCTCGGCCGCCCCCGCAGCGAACAGATTGTGCGCCACCTGGGTGATCGCCTGATGCGACGACCGCTCACCCATGCCGATAACCACGACCCCCCGGCCGATCGGCATCACGTCACCGCCCTCGAGGGTGGCCGCGCCGTGGTCGCGCGCGACGCCCTCCGAGTCACCCAGCCAGACGTCGTACTTCTCGTCGGCGAAGGCGGGATGGAACTTGTAGACCGCAGACGTGAGCAGTGTCTCCTGACGCCGGGCCGGCCAGTACATCGGGTTGAGCGTGACACCCTGGAAAATCCAGGAGCTGTTGTCGCGCATGAACTGAGTGTTGGGCAGCGGCCGAAGCACAAACCCGGCCGGATCCAGCTCGCGGAAGGCTGCCAGGAAGTTGCCACCAACCTCGTCCGGCACGTCCTGATAGGACACCCCGCCAATCAGGAACTCTGCCAACCGATCCGGCGACAGCTCGGTCAGCCATCCCCGGATCTCATGGGTGAGCCCCGAGCCGACCAGATCGTCGGTGATCTTGCGATCCAGCACCCAATCCCGGGCTTCGGGCATCGCCACCACGTCGGCAAGCAGGTCCTGCAGATCCATGACCTCCACGCCGCGGTCCACCATCTTGGCGACGAAATCGAAGTGGTCACGCCGTGCCTGCTGCAACCAGATGACATCGTCGAACAGCAGCTCACCGGAGTTCTCGGGGGTCAGCCGCTGGTGCGCGAGCCCCGGCGCGCAGACCAGGACTCGCCGCAGCCGGCCCGCCTCCGACCACACGCCCAGCCGGGATTCGGTCGCGTTCACAGGACCGAGAGGTTTCCGGTGGCCATCAACACAACCGCTGCAAGAGACGTCAGCGCCACGACGGCGACAACGGCCAGTTCGGGTTTCGTGAAGACGGGCAAGCGGTTTTCCCTGCGGGCCCAGACATACAGCACGGTGCCTGCAACGTAGAACAGTGCCGCGATCAGCAGGTACTCCCAGCCGCCGGCATAGACCAGCCAAACGGCGTACACCAGACCGACCACGCCGATGACGAGGTCGCGCGTGCGACCATGCCCCGACTCGTAGGTCTCACCACGCACCGCGAGCAGCACCTGATACGCCGCCGACCACAGGTAAGGCAGCAGGATCAGGGACGTCGCGAGCAGAATCAGGTTGAGGTAGGTGCTCGCGTTCGCCAGGGTCCAAAGCAGCATGGCTTGAACGCATATGTTGGTCAGCCACAACGCATTCGCCGGTGCCCCATGCGCGTTCTCCTTGGCGAGCGCCTTCGGCATCACCTGTTCGAGGGCGGGCAGGCGCAAGATCTCGGCACACAGCATCACCCAGGCGATCAAGGCGCCGAGCAGCGAGATGACCAAGCCGATCGAGATGAACGCCGCTCCCCAGCTGCCGACTTCGCTCTCCAGCAGCCCGGCCATGGAGGGGTCGGGCACACCGGCGAGGTCGGCCTGGGCCATCAGGCCATAGGACAGCAGGTTGACCAGCAACAGCAGGGCGAGCACCCCGGCGAACCCGAGCACAGTTGCCCTGCCGACATCCTTGCGCTTCGCAGCGCGCTGCGAATAGACAGCCGCGCCCTCAATGCCGATGAACACCCAGACGGTAACCAGCATCATGTTCTTGACCTGGGTCATGGTGTCGCCCAGCGGCGCGCCGTCGATCTGGGTGTTACGCCCCCAGAAGTCGGCGGTGAACAGCCCCGCCCTGAATCCGACCGCTGCGATGGCGATGAACGTGAGGATCGGGACCACCTTGGCGATGGTCACCAATACGTTGACCAGAGCAGCGGTCTGGACGCCACGCAGGGTCATCGCGTGCACCGTCCATAACAGGATCGACGCGCCAATGATCGCGGGCACGGTGGTACCGCCCTCGAAACCGGGAAAGAAATAGCCCAGCGTCGAGAAGAGCAACACCAGGTACGCCACGTTGCCCACCCAGGCGGACACCCAGTAGCCAAAGGCGGACGTGAAGCCGATGTAGTTGCCGAAACCGGCCCGCGCATAGCCGTACACACCGCCGTCGACCTCTGGCTTGCGCGAGGCGAGCGTTTGAAAGACGAAGGCCAGCATGAGCATGCCGACGCCGGTGATCACCCAGCCGATGAGCAGCGGGCCAGGAGCGGCGCTGCCGGCCATCTGGGAGGGCAGCGCGAAGATGCCGCTGCCGATCATCGACCCGACGACAATTGCGGCCAGGGCAGCCAGTCCCAGGCCGCCCTTCGGGCGGGTGGGCCGGGCCGCAACGGGTTTCGGAATAACGGTGTGGGACATATTCGTCTCCCAGGCTCAAGCGATGCGAGGTCGTGCGCCCCGCGAAACTGACGCTATGGAGGCTCCTCACCGTTCTCAGGAGGCTTTAGTCCTTGATCATGAGTCGTAAGTCCCATCGGCCCGTTCAGGTAAACGTGCGGTGAACCCATGCAAAAGTCGCCGAATCCCCTGCGACGCAATGGGGATTTGCCTACCGTGGGAGCACGTCGCGTGACTATTCAGTCGGGGGTGAGGACGGCTTGACGGTCGAGTTGACCGCGAAAAAGCTTGATCAGATCGCGTGGGGATTTCTGCGTTCCGAGTTCACCGGGCAGGTTTACGCCGATTGGCCGATTGACCGACGCGTCGAGGCCTACTTGCTGCATGACGGGCTCACCACCATTGTCAATGACGGCTCCGCATACAACGCGTTACTGAATCACGTCATGGCAAGTATCGGTCCCGCACACCGCAACGGAGTTCTCGCGCCGCCGAGAACCTAACGCCAGATCTTTGCTCTGCGGGCGCAGGGTTTGCCAGAGCATTCACCGTGCGTGGTCGCGCAGCACTGCAATCCGATCCCGGTACTCGGTCTCGCTGATCTCGCCAAGCGCGAACCGAGAGGCGAGTATCTGCTCGGCGGACTGCACCTCGGGCGGCGGGCCCTGACTAGCCCGTCGATCGCCGGTCACGAAAACAACTAGTGCGACGATCCCGGCGACGAGCAGGGCCCAGAACAACACCATCCCAACGCCCATCCCGGCATACCCCCACCAGCCCATGTCGTGGTCGTACCAGAACATCATGATCACTCCTCTCATGCGGTGAAGTGCGCTGACACTTAGGTTTGACGGTCCGTCTTCCCGTCAGCACGCACCAGCGCCTGCCACTCGCGCTCCCAGCCGCTGTCACGGCGACAGGTCAGCCACCAGCGCACGAGCAACGACAACCCCGTGACACCAGCCATCGCGACGAGCCATGCTCCTGCTCCTGCGAGCATCGCATCGATACCAGCGCGCCACGTCGGCGTAGGCGCCGCGATCTGATCTCCGCGGGAGTCGACCCAGATATCCAGCTGGTCACCGACATTGGTCTCGTAGGCCAAGTCAACGGAGCCGAAACGCTCGATGCCGTTGGCATACCAGGAGATGCGCGTACGGAACGTCTCCGCATCTTGCTCAACGATGATGACGCCGTGATCGACCACCGTGGCAAGGACGGGATGCCGCGTCTGCGCTTCCTCGGCATAGAGCCGCATGCGGCCCTCGTAGACCGCGGTGCCGATCGCGCCGGCGACCGGAGTGACGACCAGCGCAATGGCGAAAAGCACCACGAGTGCCACGGCCTCAAGCCGATCGATGAGGCGCACCAGTGGGTTTCGACCCACCGCGCGGATGATCCAGCACCGCAACCAGCCGGGCGATAAGGCGTCCATCATCCCTCCACCAGTCGAGGTTCAGATCGGGACTGATCGATCGTCTCGTTGACCTACACAGCCGGGACAGAGTCGAACGGCCCACCGCGAGTCACCAACTGGCAAGGACCACCGCCGTCAACGCATGGGACCAATGGCCCTGCTCGACCTGGTTTCACACAAATAGCGTCGGCAGTGAGGCGCGAAACCGGCGGCCAGACCAAAGGATATGAGATGGCAGAGGCGACAACCAAGTACGGACTACTGGTAGCCGTGGATGGTTCCGCGGAATCCGA
>DATFCF010000477.1:0-2537 GCA_035253445.1 Mycobacterium sp. | reverse complement strand
CCGCAGATGTATGCGTCGTGTCCGCGGTATGGCGCGGCCAGTCCGGCCAACCCCGCGGCGCTCGGAAGCCCCTGCACGGTCTCCAGCCAGTGCACGACGGTGAGCCGGTCGGGGTATTTGGCCGCGAGCTCGCGCAGCGCGGCGCCGAATATCACCGAGTTCTCGTCGCGGTTGGCGTAGATCAGAACCACCTTGCCGCTGCCTTCGGCGAGCGCGGACTTGCAGATCGCCAGCATCGGGGTGATGCCGCTGCCTGCGGCCATGAGCAGGAAGTCGGCGTCGAGCGTCTTGGGCACGAAGGTGCCCGACGGAGCGAGCACGTGGATCTTCATGCCGGCGTGCGCGTGGTCGCACAGCCAGTTCGACGCGTACCCGTCGGCGGTGCGTTTGACGGTGACGGTCAACGGGTCGCCGGTGAACGGCGAGCTGCACAGCGAGTAACAGCGGGCTACCGAGCCGGTCCGGTCACTCGGTACACGCAGCGTCAGGAACTGGCCCGGCGCATAGCGCAAACGCTCCGAGGGGATTACTGGGTCGTTTGGTCCGTCGGGCACGGTGAACACCAGCGAGCGCGCGTCGTCGGTCTCCTCGACAACGGCGGCCACCTGCAACTCGATCACATGGCTACCGAGCGGCTCGTCGGTCACGATCGCGTACCCTTTCGTCGGGCGATAACTAGAACATGTTACAGAAATGCATGTGCCCAGGTCCAGCTGCTGCAGGAATACGCTGCTCGACACAAATCGTAACGTGTTCTAATCTCTGTCTAAGCTCGTATTCTCGGGAGGCAAACCAGTGACGTCCATTGAACAGCGTGACGTGCAGTCGGTCCTAGCCGGCATCGACGACCTACTGCCGTTGATCGCAAAGCGTGCGCAGGCGACCGAAGATCTGCGCCGCCTCCCCGATGAGACCGTCAGCGAACTCAACGAGGTCGGCTTCTTCAAGCTGCTGCAGCCCGAGCAGTGGGGCGGCCTGCAATGTGACCCGACCGTCTTCTACGAGGCGGTGCGCAGGATCGCCACCGCATGCGGCTCCACAGGCTGGGTCAGCTCGATCATCGGGGTCCACAATTGGCACCTGGCGCTGTTCGATCAGCAGGCCCAGGAAGAAGTCTGGGGCGAGGATCCATCCGTGCGCATCTCCTCGTCGTACGCTCCGATGGGCGCGGGCACCGTGGTCGACGGCGGCTACCTCGTCAGCGGATCGTGGAACTGGTCGTCGGGTTGTGACCATGCCACCTGGGCGTTCCTCGGCGGCCCCGTCATCAAGGACGGCAGGCCGGTCGACTTCGGCAGCTTCCTGATCCCGCGCACCGAGTACAAGATCGACGACGTGTGGCATGTGGTCGGTCTGCGCGGTACCGGCAGCAACACCGTGGTGGTCAAGGACGTGTTCGTGCCGCGGCACCGGTTCCTGTCGTACAAGTCGATGAACGACCGCACCGCGGGCGGGCTGCAGACGAATACCGCGCCGGTCTACAAGATGCCTTGGGGCACAGTGCATCCCACCACCATCTCCGCGCCGATTGTTGGCATGGCCTACGGTGCCTACGATGCGCACGTCGAGCATCAGGGCAAGCGGGTGCGCGCTGCGTTCGCGGGTGAGAAGGCCAAGGACGACCCGTTCGCGAAGGTCCGTATCGCCGAAGCTGCCAGTGACATCGACGCCGCGTGGCGCCAACTGATCGGCAACGTCGGCGACGAGTACGAGCTGCTGAAGGCGGACAAGGAGATTCCGTTCGAGCTGCGGGCCCGCGCTCGTCGCGACCAGGTCCGTGCCACCGGCCGCGCCATCGCGTCGATCGACCGGCTCTTCGAAGCCTCCGGCGCCACGGCGCTGAACAACGATGCTCCGGTGCAGCGGTTCTGGCGCGACGCGCACGCGGGCCGCGTACATGCCGCCAACGATCCGGAACGCGCCTACCTGATCTTCGGTAACAACGAATTCGGGCTGCCACCGCAGGACACGATGGTCTGATGACATCCTTCGCCGCCGAAGCTGCCCAACAGCAAGAGATCACCTTCGAGTCGACGTCGCGCTACGCGCAGGTCCGAGATGACATGCGGCTGCACTACCACGAAGCCGGGGCCGGCCATTCGGAAACGATCGTGCTGCTGCACGGCGGCGGCCCTGGCGCATCGAGCTGGTCGAACTTCGGCAGGAACATCTCCGTGCTGGCGCAGCACTTCCGGGTGCTGGCCGTCGACCAGCCCGGCTACGGGCACTCCGACAAGCACACCGAGCACGAGCAGTACAACCGCTACAGCGCCACCGCGGTGCTGAATCTGTTCGACCACCTCGGCATCGAACGCGCTGCGCTGGTCGGCAATTCACTCGGCGGCGGCACCGCGGTGCGCTTCGCGCTCGACAATCCCGACCGGGCAGGCCGGCTGGTGTTGATGGGCCCGGGTGGGCTGTCGGTCAACCTGTTCGCGCCCGACCCCACCGAGGGCGTCAAGCTGCTCGGAAAGTTCACCGTCGACCCGACGCGCGAGAACATGGAGAAGTTCCTGCGCATCATGGTCTTCGACCAG
>DATFCF010000476.1:0-11252 GCA_035253445.1 Mycobacterium sp. | reverse complement strand
CGTTTCTTGTCCGGACGGTCCCGGGATCGTGGCGAAGATCAGCACATTCCTGCATCGCCGCGGCGCCAACATCGTTCAGTCCGATCAGTACTCCACCGGGCCCGTCGGAGGCCGGTTCTTCCTCCGGGTGGAGTTCCACCTTCCAGATCTGACCGACCAATTGGCCGAACTCGAACGCGATTTCGCCGCAGAAGTCAGCCCCGAACTGGGCGGCACCTTCCGTTTTCGCGACGCGGCAGCCGCCACCCGGGTGGCCATCTTCGTGTCTCGCTACGACCATTGCCTGCTCGACCTGCTCTGGCGGACCCGCCGCGGTGAGATACCCATGGAGGTCGTTCAGGTGGTCTCGAACCATTCCGATCTCGCCGCCGACGTGGCCGGTTTCGGCGTGCCCTTCGAACATGTCCCGGTGACGCGAGAAACCAAGCAAAACGCCGAGCAGCGGCAATTGGAGTTGCTGCGCGACCGGGTCGACCTGGTCGTGCTCGCCCGGTACATGCAGATCCTCTCTGCCGAATTCCTCGACCTCATCGGGGCGCCGGTGATCAACATTCACCATTCGTTTCTCCCTGCCTTTGCTGGCGCAGGGCCGTACGAGCGGGCAAAGGAACGAGGGGTGAAGTTGATCGGCGCCACCGCCCACTACGCCACCGAGGACCTCGACGAGGGCCCAATCATCGAACAGGACGTCGTCCGCGTCTCGCATAAGGCCAGCACCGCTGAGCTCAGCCGGCGCGGCGCCGACATCGAGCGCACCGTCCTCGCCCGCGCGGTTGGGTGGCACTGCGAGGACCGTGTGCTGATCGACGGCCGAACCACCATTGTCTTCTAGAAAGGTCTGACCTCATGCCCGTTGGAACCATCGCCGTCACCGGCTCCATCGCCACCGACCATCTCATGCGGTTTCATGGACGGTTCGCCGAGCACTTCATCGACACCCACCTCGACCGGTTATCACTGAGCTTTCTCGTGAAGGATCTCGTGGTCCGCCGCGGCGGGGTGGCGGCCAACATCTCCTTCGCCCTGGGCGTCCTTGGCCACCGGTCGATCCTCGTCGGCGCGGTCGGCCAAGATTTCGGCGACTACCGCGCCTGGCTGGAACGCCACGGCGTCGACTGCTCCCACCTGCTTGTCTCCGACACCGCCCACACCGCGCGCTTTACCTGCACCACCGACGACGACCAGTGCCAACTCGCCTCCTTCTATCCCGGTGCGATGAGCGAGGCCCCCCAGATCTCACTCGAGCCGGTCGCGAAGACGCGCCGTCTTGACTTGCTGCTCGTAGGCGCCAACGACCCCGACGCGATGCTCGTCCACACCGAGGAGGCCAAGCGCCTGGGAATTCCGTTCGCCGCAGACCCCTCGCAGCAATTGCCGATGCTGGATCGGGACGGCGCCCGGACACTTGTGGACGGAGCGAAGTACTTGTTCACCAACGAGTACGAATGGGAGTTGCTCACCCGCAAGACCGAGTGGAGCGAGCGCGACATCGCCACGCGAGTGGGGCTACGCGTCACCACGCTGTCGAGTAAAGGCTGCGTGATCGTCGACCGCGAGGGCACGGAGATTCACGTCGAAGCTGTCCCCGCCCGAGTCATTGTCGACCCTACCGGCGTTGGCGACGCCTTCCGCGCCGGTTTCCTCGCGGGGGTGAGCAGCGGACTGCGACTGGAGCGCGCCGCCCAGCTCGGTTCACTGATCGCCACGCTGGTGCTCGAAACCTCCGGCACACAGGAATGGCGACTCGACGTCGATGACGCCGTCACCCGACTCGCGGAGACCTACGGCGCAGCTGCCGCCGGCGAGATCATGCCCGTGCTGCGCGCGTCGGAGGTGGCGCCAGCCGTATGAGCGCGACACTCATCGACGGCGCGGCGGTCGCAGAGCGGGTACGCAAACAAGTCGCGGCCGACGTCGCCGCGCTGGTCACGCCACCGGGGCTCGCCACCGTCCTGGTCGGTGACGACCCCGCCTCAGCAATCTATGTGCGTAACAAGCGAAAGCGTTGCGTCGAAGCCGGGATCCGCGATGTGCACAGGCATCTGCCCGGCGACATCAGCCAGGACGCCGCGGCCACAGTGATCGACGAACTGGCGGCCGACCCTGATGTCACCGCCATCCTGGTGCAGCTGCCTTTGCCGTCGCATCTGGACGCCGCGGCGTTGATCGACCGCATCCCGCCGAACAAAGATGTGGACGGGCTCACCGAGGCCAGCGCCGGGCGGCTCGCGCTCGGCCGTCCCGGGTTGCGCCCCTGCACTCCGGCCGGAGTGCTGGTGCTTCTCGACGAATCCGGCATCGAACTGTCTGGCGCGCACGCCGTCGTCGTCGGCCGTTCGGACCTCGTCGGAAAACCCATGGCGCAGTTGCTGTTACAGCGGCATGCCACGGTCACCATCTGTCATTCGCGCACGCGAGACCTAGCTGCTGTCTGCCGGGACGCGGACGTGCTCGTCGCCGCCGCCGGCGTTCCACGGCTCATCGGCGCCGACGCCGTGAAGCCCGGCGCCACCGTGATCGACGTCGGAATTCACCGCACGGACAACGGATTATGCGGCGACGTCGACACCACCGTTCGTGAGGTGGCAGGCGCACTGACACCCGTGCCCGGCGGCGTCGGCCCTATGACCATCGCGATGCTTCTGCGAAACACCGCCACCGCAGCCCAGGGGCGGTAGCGCGAATCGATCGCATCGGCATTACGAACGTGAAGGGGCGATCCTTCGGCCGCTTTCGTCATAGACGTACCAGCCGCGGCCCACTTTGCGCCCGAGGTGCCCACGCTCAACCAGCTCGATGACGCTCTTCGACGGTGCGTCGCGAAGGTCGCCGGTCTCGGAGTACCGCGCCTGCTTGGTGAAATAGCCGATATCGATACCGGTCAGATCCATGAGTTCAAACGGCCCCATCGGATAGCCGAGGGCTGTGCGGCACGCAGTGTCGATGGCGTCCACAGAACCGACGCCGTTCTCGTAGAGAAAGATCGCCTCGTCGCGCACGGCATTGAGAATCCGGTTCGCGATGAAGCCCGGGATCTCTTTGTCCAAGACGACCGAAGTCTTGCCGAGGCGGCGCACCAGGTCGACCGCAACTGCAACGGTTTCCGGAGCGGTTCGCGGCCCGGCCACCACCTCCACACACTTCATCACCAGGGCGGGGTTGAAGAAGTGGACATTGCATACCCGATCGGGGCGGCCGGTGGCGTCGGCAATCTTCGATGGCACAAAGCCGGACGAGTTCGTGGCCAGGATCGCGTGCGCCGGCGCCAGCCGGTCGAGCTCGGCGAACAAAGACCGCTTGACGTCGAGCTTTTCCACCGCCGCCTCGATGACGAAGTCGGCCTGCGTGGCGAGCGCAGCCAGGTCGGTGCCGAAGGTGATCCGGCGCCACGCTCCGTCTTCATCGGCCTGGCTTCGCCGCCCCTTGGCCACGTCACGAGTACTGCGTTCCTTCAGGTCGCGGCGTGCTCCCTCGATGCGATCCTGGTCAATGTCGTGACAGGTCACAGTCAGACCGGCGCGGGCGCACACGAGGGCGATCTGCGACCCCATCGCTCCGGCGCCGACCACAAGTACGTGCTGGACCTCCACAGTCAGCCCTAGTTCCCGGCGAAGGTCGGCGAACGCTTGCCCAGGAAGGCGTCGGCCCCCTCACGCTTGTCGTCGCTCTGGTAGAGCAGCGCCTGAGCGAGCCGTTCGACCACGAGACCGCTGCGTTGGTCGACGTCCGCACCGGTGCGCACCACCATCTTGGCCAGACGGACCGCGAGCGGTCCCCTCGCCAAGATGGCGGCAGCAATGTCATGCGCCGCCGCCGGGAGCGCCGCATCTGGGACGACCCGCGAAACCAGCCCCATGCCGAGCGCCTCGGAGGCCGACACGACGCGACCGGTGAGGATCATGTCGAGGGCATGTCCGAGCCCGACGAGCCTGGTCAGCCGCTGGGTGCCGCCCGCTCCCGGCAGGATGGCCAGTGCGGTCTCGGGCAACCCGAAACGCGCGCTTTGGGCCACGATCCTGATGTCGCATGCCATCGCCAGTTCACAACCGCCGCCGAGCGCGAAGCCGTTGACTGCGGCGATCGTCGGCTTAGGGAAGGCTTCCAGGTCGTCGAACAGTCGCTGCAACCTCGACTGCAGCGCGGTCTCGCTGGTGTAGCCGCTCAGCCGCTGGATGTCGGCACCTGCCACGAAAGCGCGGTCGCCCGCCCCGGTGAAGACGACCGCCCGTACCTGGTCGTCGTCGCCGAGCTCCGCGAGGGCGGATCGCAGATCAGCCTGGACCTCCTGGCTGATCGCATTGCGGACATCGGGGCGGTTCACCGTGACCAGCGCGACGCCATCATCGGCGTCGACGATCAGGGTCGTGTACGACGATCCCATTACAGATCTCCCCTGGCGCGTGCATTCATATGCTGAAACGTTGACGCCCGTAATCATTACATGGCAAGGTCCAAGGGTGTCCAACTCGCGTTCCGTGGCCGTCGTCACAGGTGCAGGCCGAGGGATCGGCCGTGCGGCAGCGGTACGGCTCAGCTCCGAGGGTTACCGCGTGGGGCTCACTTCGCGCAGCGAGGACGAGCTTCGCGAAACGGCCCGGCTGTGCTCAGGGGAGACGCTCGTGCACCGGGAGGACATCACGTCCACCGATGCCATCGACCGGCTTTTCGCGGCCGTCGAGGATGTCTGGGGCCGCGTCGATGTCCTGGTCGCCAACGCCGGCGCGGGCATCTCTGCTCCGCTCGCGAAGACCACCGACGAGCAGTGGGCCCGGATGCTCGACCTGAATCTGACCGCCCCGTTCCGGTGTATCCGGCGCGTCGTGCCGGGCATGGTCGGGCGCGGTCACGGCCGAATTGTCGTCGTCGCGTCCGTCGCGGCCAAACGAGGCGAGCCCTACATCAGCGCGTACACCGCCAGCAAGCACGGCCTCCTTGGGGTCGTGCGTTCGGCGGCGGCCGAGCTCGCCACCAAGGGCGTCACCGTCAACGCGGTCTGCCCCGGCTATGTCGACACCCCGATGACAGAACGCACCGTCGCCGACATCGCGGAGAAGACGGGCCGCACACCGGCGGAGGCCCGCGCGGCGCTCGAAGCCAAGCAGCCCAATGGGCGGCTGGTGACGGTGGACGAGGTGGTCGACGCTGTGTGGTTGTGCATAACCAATCCGGCCCTCAACGGGCAGGGCATCACCATCGATGGCGGAGGAGTGCAGTCATGAGTCTCGAGTTCGTCAACCCGCCCGAGCTCGGCACACCGAAGGGCTTCTCGCACGCCACAGTGGGCGCCGGCAGGACCGTGTTCCTAGCCGGCCAGACAGCATTGGACCCCTCAGGCCGCATCATCGGCGAGACAGTGGTGGAGCAGTTCGAGCAGGCCCTCGGAAACCTGCTCACCGCGCTCGCGGCCGCGGGAGGCGGCCCGTCGGATCTGGCGAGTCTGACCATTTACATCGTCGACATGGAGTCCTACAAGGCCAGTTCCCGCGCCATCGGTGCCGTGTGGAAGCGGCTCATCGGAAACCAGTACCCGGCGATGGCCGGCATCGGCGTCGGCCGACTGTGGGACGCCGAGGCGCTGGTTGAAGTGCAGGGCTTCGCCGTTCTACCCGACTGAGCGGCAGTCAACGTCTGGACCCTGCCGTCGGCCGCGAACAAAGTATGTCGATCTATTGACTATAGTCATAGATGCTGCATATTCTTGATTTGAGAGTTTGAATCGGGGTCTGCCGCCAGGAAGGACGCCATGCAGCCTTCACCGTCCGCCCACGTCGACACCTTCTGTCGCGACAACCTGCCCGCAGAAGACGAGTGGCCCGAGATGATCTTCGATCTCGCCGGCCTGCAATACCCCGAGCGGCTGAATTGCGCTGTGGAGCTGCTCGATAACGTTGCAGACCGCTTGGGAGCCGACCGGCCTTGTCTACTCGCGCCCGGCTGCGATCCCTGGACCTACGGCGACCTGCGTCGCGTCTCCAACCAAATCGCGGCGGTGCTCACCGAGGACCACGGCATCGTGCCTGGCAATCGCATCCTGCTCCGCGGCCCGAACAACCCCTGGTTGGTCGCCTGCTGGTTCGGCGCCATGAAGGCCGGCGCGGTCGCGGTCACCACGGTGCCCATGCTGCGCGAGGGCGAGCTGGCCAAGATCGCCGAGATCGCGGCCGCTGACTTCGCATTCTGCGATGCCCGCTTCACCGACGTGCTCACCTCGTCGGGCATCCCGGGGCTCCGCGTGGTCGAGTACGGCGGCGCCAGTGGCCTGACAACAGCGATCCAGGGCAAGCCCGTGGACTTCAGGGCAGTCGACACCGCAGGCGACGATGTCGCTCTGCTCGCATTCACGTCTGGCACCACAGGCCGCCCCAAAGCCACGATGCACTTCCACCGCGACATCTTGGCCGTCGCGGACACGTTCTCCGCACACGTCCTCAAGCCCGCGGCCGACGATGTCTTCACGGGCACCCCGCCGTTGGCGTTCACCTTCGGCCTAGGCGGCCTGGTCGCCTTTCCGCTACGGGCCGGCGCCTCGACGTTGCTGCTCGAAAAGGCGACGCCCGACCAGCTCGCCGAGCTGATCGCCGAGCACAACGTGACGGTCTGCTTCACCGCCCCGACGGCGTATCGCGCCATGCTCTCCTCGGGCAAGGCCGACCGGCTCGGCACGCTGCGGCGCGCGGTCTCCGCCGGTGAGCATCTCCCCGCAGCCACCTGGCAGTCGCTTTTCGAGGCGACGGGCCTCAGACTCATCGACGGCATCGGCGCCACCGAAATGCTGCACATCTTCATCGCTTCCGCTGACGATGACATCCGGCCCGGTTCGACCGGCCGCGCCGTACCCGGCTTCGTCGCAGCCGTACTCGACGAGCACGGCAACCCGCAGCCGCCGGGGACTCCCGGAAGGCTCGCGGTCAAGGGGCCGACCGGCTGTCGCTACCTGGCGGACCCGCGGCAGCGACAGTACGTGCAGAGCGGTTGGAACATCACCGGCGACACCTTCATCGAGGACGCCGACGGATACTTCTGGTACCAGGCCCGCAGCGACGACATGATCGTGTCCTCCGGCTACAACATTGCAGGTCCCGAGGTCGAGGAGGCGCTACTCGCACATCCCGACGTGACGGAGTGTGGCGTCGTCGGCCTCCCCGACGACGAGCGCGGCCAACTCGTCACCGCGTTCGTCGTATTGCGAGGCGGAGTCGATGACAACGAGCGGATCGCTTCCCAACTGCAGGAGTTCGTCAAACAGCGCATCGCGCCCTACAAATACCCCCGTCGCGTGGTGTTCCTCAATCAGCTGCCCAAGACCCCCACCGGCAAGCTGCAGCGGCACCGGCTGCCCGATCTGGTGCCGCACCCGACCGCGGGGGTCTGATGACCCTCGACGCCCCGCCGCACGCCCCGCAGGTGACGATCGAACGCATCGTCGAGTGGCCCGACACCGACGCCGCCGGCCATTACCACCACTCAACGGTGGTGCGCTGGGTCGAGGCCGCCGAGGCGGACCTGAACGAGCGGCTCGGCGTCCTGACCCTGTTCGGCGTCGTTCCCCGCGCCCGCTACGAGGTCGACTACCGCGCACGGTTGTGGTTCCGGGACCGCGTCACGGTGACCCTCTGGGTCGCTGAAGTGGGACGGTCCTCGCTTCGCTACGCGTTCGCCGTCAGACGAGGCGACGACGTTGCCGCCAGTGGCGCTATGACAGTTGTCCACATCGACCCTGCCGCGGGGCGGCCGCTGCCGTGGCCCGACGACGTCCGCTCCCTGATGGAGGCCGCCGACTAAGGCACTTATATAGTGTATTTCTTACGATAGAAAGATATACGGTATACATTGAGCGTTGTCAGGATCGGCCCAGGAGGAGAGCGTGCGCATTGCAGTGATCGGCGGAGGTCCGGGTGGCCTGTACTTTTCGGCACTCGCCAAGCAGCTCGGACCGGCAAACGAGATCACCGTGTGGGAGCGCAACACTGCCGACGACACGTTCGGGTTCGGGGTGGTGTTCTCCGACGAGACTTTGGGCGGGATCGAGCACGCGGACGCCGTGATCCACCGCCGGATGGAACAGGCGTTCGCGCGCTGGGACGACATCGACGTGCATTTCCGCGGCGAGACGATCACCAGCGGGGGCCACGGGTTCGCGGCGATGAGCCGCAAGTTGCTGCTCGAGATTCTTCAGGAGCGTTGCGCAGAGCTCGGGGTGATCGTGCACTTTCGCACCGAAGCGCCGGACGTGGAGACCTTGGCTGCCACCCACGACGTTGTCGTTGCGTCGGATGGCCTCAACTCGGTGGTGCGAGCGACGTACGGCGAGTCGTTCCAGCCGAGCCTCGACCGCCGCACGTGCAAGTACATGTGGCTGGGCACCGACAAGGTGTTCGAGGCGTTCAAGTTCTACATCCGCGAGACGCCATACGGCGTGATGCAGATTCATGGCTACCCGTTCGACGCCGGCGGCAGCACCTTCATCGTCGAGATGAACGAAGATGTCTGGCGATCGGCCGGCTTCGACGTGTTCGCGACGCAGGAGTTCGCGCCGGGCGAGTCCGACGAGAAGTCCATCGAGCGGATCAAGGAGCTGTTCGCCGACGTCCTCGATGGCCACGAGGTCATGGCGAACAATTCCAAATGGATCAACTTCACCACCGTGCGCAACGAGCACTGGCGGCATGGCAACATCGTGCTGCTCGGCGACGCCGCGCACACCGCGCACTTTTCCATCGGCTCGGGCACCAAGCTCGCCATGGAGGACGCGCTCTCTCTGGCCGCCTGCCTGCACGAGCAACCGACGGTCGACGCTGCGCTGGACGAGTACGAGGCCGAGCGCAAGGCGGTCGTGCTCTCCACCCAACGCGCCGCACAGGCCAGCCTGGAGTGGTTCGAGAACCTCGGCCAGTACGTCGACCAGGACCCTTGGCAATTCGCGTTCAACATCATGACTCGCAGTCGTCGGGTCACCTACGACAACCTGCAGCTGCGCGACCCCGAGTTCGTCGCACAAATCAACGCGTGGTTCGCGGCACAGGACCCCGCCCATCAGCCGGACACCCCGCCGATGTTCCAGCCATTCCGGCTCGGGGAGCTGGAGCTTGTCAACCGGGTCGTGGTCTCCCCGATGGACATGTACCGCGCGACCGACGGTATGCCGAACGACTTTCACCTGGTCCATCTCGGGGGTAAGGCGCTCGGCGGCGCCGGGCTGGTGATGACCGAGATGGTCTGCGTGAGCGACACCGGTCGGATCACCCCCGGCTGCACCGGCATCTGGACCGACGAACACGCCGCGGCGTGGCGCCGGCTCACACAGTTCGTGCATCAGGAGACCCGCGCGACGGTCGGGATCCAGCTTGGACACGCCGGCCGCAAGGGCTCCACCAAGCTCATGTGGGATGGCATCGACCAGCCCCTCGACGACGGCAGCTGGGAGATCGTCGCGCCTTCCCCGCTGCCCTATAAGCCGGGAGTGAACCAGGTGCCCCGGGAGCTGAACCAGGCCGATCTTGCCGAGATCAAACAGCAGTTCGTCGCGGCAGCGACGCGAGCCGACGAGGCGGGCTTCGACCTGGTTGAGCTGCACTGCGCGCACGGCTACCTGCTCTCCTCGTTCATCTCGCCGATCACGAACCAGCGGCGCGACGAGTACGGCGGCGACCTGGCCGGGCGACTGCGCTACCCGATCGAGGTGTTCCAGGCGATGCGGGCGGTGTGGCCGGCGCACAAGCCGATGACCGTGCGTATCTCCGCGACGGACTGGGCCGACGGCGGCATCACCGGTGAGGACGCGATTGTCATAGCCCAGGCGTTCAAGGACGCCGGCGCGGCCGCCATCGACGTCTCCTCGGGACAGGTGACACCCGACGAGACGCCGGCGTTTGGCCGTTCTTATCAGACACCCTTCGCCGACAAGATCCGCAACCAGGTGGACATGCCCACCATCGCAGTCGGCGTCATCTCGTCGCACGACGACGTGAACTCCATCCTGCTGGCAGGGCGTGCCGACCTCTGCGCCCTCGGCAGAGTCCACCTCTACGACCCGAGCTGGACGCTGCACGCGGCCATCGAGCAGGACTACTCCGGTAGTGGCGCCGAGTGGCCCAACCCGTGGCGGGCCGGGCGGCGCAAGCCTCAGACCGGACGCACCGACGGCCCGAAGCCGCGCCTGCAATTGATCCGCGAGGGCGAGACCGGTACCCGACACCAGCGGTGGCGGCCGGCCCGGCGGGAGACCCGATGACCGTCCTCAGCGCCGAGGAAACCGACTACGCGCGACGGGTGCGCGACCTGGCGGTGACCGAGTTGCTGCCGCTTGTCGACAAGGGCGTCGAGGGCAGGGTGAACCGCCCTCTGTTAGTCGCCATGGGCGGGCATGGGCTGCTGCGCGACCTGTTCGGCGGCTCGCCCGAGGAGCCACCCTCCAATGCGGCCGCCACGCGGCTGTGCCTGCTTCGGGAGACCATCGCGCGCGTGTCGACCGAGGCGGAGACCGCGCTCGCGCTCCAGGGCCTGGGTAGCTACCCCATCCTGCAGTCCGGCCGCCCGGACACCGTCGAGCGCTGGATCCCCTGCGTCGTGCGCGGCACCGCGGTCGCGGCGTTCGCACTGACCGAGCCGGAAGCGGGTTCTGATGCCGCCGCCCTTGCGCTACAGGCGATTCCAGACGGCGACGGCTGGCGGTTGCACGGGGAGAAGATCTGGATTTCCAACGCCCCAGAGGCCGATGTCTACACCGTCTTCGCCCGCACCACCGCGGGGGCGGGCGCGCGCGGGGTCACCGCGTTCGCGGTTGCCGGCGACGCCGAGGGACTGTCCGGCGAGCACCTCGACCTGCTGTCGCCCCACCCGATCGGGCAGCTCCGCTTCGACGGTGTCCGCGTCGACGCTACTGACGTGCTCGGCGAGGTCGACGCCGGGTTCAAGGTGGCCATGCGCACCCTCGACCTGTTTCGTCCCAGCGTCGGCGCCTTCGCGGTGGGCATGGCCCAAGCGGCGATCGACGTCACGCTCGACCGCGTGTCCACGCGGCAGGCATACGGCGCACCGCTCGCCGCGCAACAGTCGGTCGCCCACAAGCTGGCCGACCTGGCCACCCAGCTTGAGGCCGCCCGGCTGCTGGTGTACGCCGCGGCTCGAACCTACGACGCAGGTGCCTCGCGCAGTGCGATCACCCGGTCCGCCGCGATGGCCAAGCTGTTCGCCACCGAGGCCGCCCAGACCATCGTGGACCAGTGCGTCCAGTTGCACGGTGCCCGCGCCCT
>DATFCF010000475.1:0-6560 GCA_035253445.1 Mycobacterium sp. | reverse complement strand
CAGGTGACCCGCCGCGGCGTGCCGGCCATCGCGATTCTCGCGTCCTCGGTCATCGGCTTCCTGTGCGTCATTGCCGCGGCGATCTCGCCGGACACCATCTTCGCGTTCCTGCTGAACTCCAGCGGCGCAATCATCCTGTTCGTCTACCTGCTCATCGCCATCTCGCAGATCGTGCTGCGCTACCGCACCCCGGACTCACAGCTTCGGGTCAAGATGTGGTTGTTCCCGGTGTTGTCGATCCTCACCGCCGTCGCGATCGTGGCGATCCTGGTTCAGATGGGCCTCCAGGCGAATGTGCGATCGCAACTGTTGCTGAGCCTGTTGTCGTGGGCAGTCGTCATCGTGCTGTATCTCGCAAACCGGTGGTATGTGAACAGCCGGCCCGTCGTCGAGGGCGCCGCACCGACGGAGCGGCCGCACCGCGTGCTCGTGCTGGCCAACCAGACGGTCGGATCGGAGGAGCTGCTCGACGAACTTCGCCGCATCGGGGCGGATAAATCAGCCACGTATCACGTCGTCGTTCCGGCCAGTCCGATCGAGACCGGCACTGCCGCTACCCACGGTCCGCTCGATGTCGAGGAGGCGACCAGGGAGATCGCCCAGCAGCGGCTTGACGCCACGCTGTCCATTCTTCGATCCGAGAACCTCGACGCCGACGGCGAGTTGGGTGACTATCGGCCGCTACGTGCGTTGGCGACCGCCGTTGAAGCGTTTCGGCCGGATCAGATCGTGATCTCGACGCTGCCGCCCGAAGAGTCCGTGTGGCATCGTTTCGACGTCGTGGACCGGGCGCGGGCCGAGCACAGCGTGCCGGTGACGCATGTCGTGTCGACGCCGGTTGGGAAGGCCGAGCCTGCGCTATGACGATCATCGCCGGATTCAGTTCCAGCCGTCAGGGCACCGCACCCCTCAATCTGGCGGCACAGATATCACGCTGGACCGGCGACAAGGTCGTGGCCGCGGCGATTGTGGAACGGCCATGGCCGGCGAAAGGCGACCCGGTCGAGGATGAGTACCTGCGGTATGTCACTTCTGCGGCTTCGCAAGCGATCGAACGAGTGGTCGGCCAGCTGCCGGAGGACCTGGATATCCCCACGGTTGTCCACCAATCAAGTTCTATTCCAACGGGTTTGATTGAACTCGTGGCCGCCCATGACGCGAGACTTGTTGTTGTGGGGTCGTCGTCCTCAGGACTGCTGGGCAGGGTGGCGCTGGGCAGTGTCACCGAACGGCTGGTCCATACCGCGTCAGTGCCCGTAGCGATCGCTCCGCGAGGCTACCCGCTGGGCCCGGAGCCTATCCGCCGGCTGACCGCTGCATACGGTGGGGAAGCCGACATCAATGGCCTCCTCGCTGCGGCCGCCGAGCTTGCCAAGCAGTGGCCAGTGCAATTGCGGATCGTGTCGTTCACGGTGCGGCCGGTGACGATGTACAGCGGCTCGATCGAGCCCTCGGTGGAGGACCTCGTCGTCGCGCAGTGGGCCCGTAAGACCATGGACGACATCGTCAAGCAGCTCAACGATATTCGCGCGCGAATCGCGGTTCCAGACGTTGAGGTCGTGGTCGGAAGCGGCCACGACTGGCGCGAGGCCGTCGAGAGCGTCTCCTGGGAGTCCGGGGACATGCTGCTACTCGGATCGGGTGCAGCCGGACGGGCTGCTCACGTATTCCTCGGTTCGGCCGCGTCGAAGATCCTTCGTCATGCCCCCGTCCCGGTGATGATCGTTCCGAGACATCGGCAGCGGGCGTAGCCGCCGTCGCAGCACCATTGGTTCTGGATGCGTTCGGCACTGTGATTGCGCCGGGAGGTGCAGGCGTGGTGCTCGCCAGCATGGCCGGCCACATGTTCCCAGCTGCCGTTCCGTGGCCCATCGGAGCTCAGCGAGCCCGGAATTGCGTACGGGATCGCCAAGCAGGCCAACCATATTCGGGTCAAAGCGGTCAGCGCCGCGTGGGGGAAGCGCGGCGCGCGATGGTTCGCTGCTGCAGCGTTTCTGCTCGGCCCCGATTCCTCGTTCGTCAAGGAACCGATCTGCTGGTCGACGGTGGCGTCACCGCTTTGAGTGTCGGCTCACCGTAGAACAGCCGAGGCCACCGACCAAGGCCTCGACGAGGCCGTCGAAACGGCTCACAGCCTCGCTCCCCGGCGTACCGTGCGCGAATACGCGATACAGGATCGTGCCGATGACGGCGTCGGCCACGGCCTCCACATCGACGCCGACGCGGATCTGGCCCGCGTCGACCGCCCGCCGCAGCCGCTGCATCACCGCCTCGTGTTGGGGCCCGGTGAGCTGGCGATACAGGGCCTGGCCGTCGCGAGGATCATCGGCAGCGGCAGCGGCGAGTGCCCGCAACAAAGCTGAGTACTCCGGCGCAGCAAGGGCTGTTGCCGGTCCATGCAGCCAATCACCAAGGTCGGCAGCGATGTCGCCGGTATCGGGCAGTTCGAATCTGCCGTCCCGTCCGTACACGTCCATGACCGCCTCGGCCACCAGCGGCGCCTTGGAGGGCCATCGGCGATAGAGCGTCTGCTTGCCGACGCCGGCATGACTGGCGACACGGTCCATGGACAACGCGGCATAGCCGTTTTGGACGAGCACCGTGCGGGTCGCGTCAAGGATCGCAGCGTGCACCACTGCGCTGCGCGGCCGCCCACGGCGTGGTTCCGTCATGGACGGACAGCCTATGCAATGCCCGTGATGGGGAAACCTCAGGCAGCGATCGCGGTCTGCTCAGAGCCGAACCGCGACGTGGACTTCTGTCGGCGGTGCAACAGGAAGGCCAGCCACCGAATGTCGATTAGCACGTTGTGATCCGCTCTCTCTAGGCCGTCTTCTTGGTGAGCAGCGGCAGCAACCGGCGCCGCTCGTCGATCCTGTCGGCGAAGTGGTGCAGCGCATCCGGCACCGAGGCCGCCATCGGGAAGGTCGCCCGATCGCCGGCGTGCAACGCGTCGATAACGGACCGACTCGGGATCAGGCACCATTCCACGCCAGCGTGGAAGCTGCCCTCATCGAGGGTGTACAGAAGCGAAACACATTGTGACGAGAACGAATTCACACCGCTCAGATCGAGCACGAACGGCTTCTCCGTGAGGATGAAGCGGCGCGTGTACTCCGTCACGCGATCGATGTTCACGCCGTCGACGTCACCGTTGATCGTCACAACTGTCGCCAGCTGACGACAAAATCCCCGGATCTGGGCGCCAGCGCAGTCGAATGTCGGATTGCCGTACATCAGCTGCCTCCCCTCGAGCCCTCAACCTGTTCCCAAAGCTAATGTGAGAACTTAAGGCTGTGGGGAGTAGTAGCTAATACTTCAGTAAGGGTCAGCCGCCGCGCAGCTGTTGGGCCCCTGTGTAGTTTTCCCACGGGTTGTAATCAGCCAGCAACGGCTGTTGCGCCGGCCGCTCATCTTCCGGCACATGCTGCAGATTGATCCGGATGCGGTACCAGATCGAGCTCGGCCCCCGCATACCGTCGACGAGAACATCAGCAGGCTCGAGCTTTTCGGCTACCGACGGGTAACGTGCGCGCCACTCGTCGAGCGCGGCCATCGCCTCGGCTTTGGTCTTGGTGCGCGCGATTTCGATCAGCGGCATCGTGGACTGACGTCTGCCCGTGCCCTTCTTTGCGCCCTTGGGGGCCTTCTCCGCCGGGCCGAGCCGCTCGGCCAGCTCGAGCAGCGCGTCCAGCGCACCGGGGCTGTCGTCGATGCCCTCCCAGGGATCGCCGAGATCCCCGAACCGCTTGGGAACGGTCGCGATCGTGAATTCCTCGGGCCGGCAGTCGCGCGTTTCGTCCCAGAACAGCGGCGTGGACACCCGCGCGTCCGGCGTGGCCCTCACCGAGTAGGCAGAAGCGACAGTGCGATCGAAGGCGTTCTGGTTGAAGTCGACGAAGACGCCCTCGCGCTCCTCCTTCCACCAGCGGGCCGTCGCCAGTTCGGGGACCCGGCGCTCCACCTCGCGGGCCACCGTCTGGGCCGCCAGCCGAACCTGCTTGAACGGCCAGCGTCGTTCGATCCGCGCATAGATGTGGAAACCGCGCGATCCGGACGTCTTCGGCCACGCGGTCAGCCCGTGGTCCTCCAGCACGTCACGTGCGATCAGCGCGACGTCGACGATCTGGCGCCACGTGACGCCCGGCATCGGGTCGAGGTCGACGCGCAGCTCGTCTGGATGGGCGAGGTCGTCGGCGTGTACCGGGTGCGGATTGAAGTCGACGCAGCCGAGGTTGACTGCCCAGACCAGTCCGGCCGCATCGTGGATGACTGCCTCTTTGGCCGACGTGCCTGAGGCGTATTTGAGTTCGGCGACGTCGACGAAATCCGGCCGCTTCTCTGGCGCGCGCTTCTGGAAGACGGCCTCCTCGGTGATGCCCTTGACGAACCGCTTGAGCATCATCGGCCGGCCCGCGACACCGCGCAGCGCGCCGTCGGCGACAGCGAGGTAGTAGCGCATCAGGTCCATCTTGGTGACACTCGGCCGTCCGTTGAAATCGGGGAAAACGACCTTGTCAGGGTTGGTGATGGGCACCTGTCGACCGTCCACGTCCAGGAACGTTCCCTTCGAAGGGGATCCGGCCATACCGCCATGGTAATTCCGCAGAAGTTTCCGAACGCGACGCGACGGCGGTCACATAGTGTGGGCGCATGCCTAAGCTAACTGATCTTCCGTTGCAGGCAGCGGCCAAAGTCCAGCAGCTGGCCGAACGCGGTTCCGCCGAACTGCACTATCTGGCCAAGATGTTCGGGGCCGGCGCATTCAAACTCGAGCCGCCGCAAAACGTCGCCGCCATGGTCGCCGACATCCGGCGGTGGGGTGAGTTCGGCATGATCCCTGCGCTCAACGCCCGCCGAACCCCCGAGCGCACCGCGGTCATCGACGATGACGGCGAGATCACCTTCAAAGAACTCGACGACGCCGCGCACGCCGTCGCCAACGGACTGCTGGCGATGGGTGTCAAGGGCGGTGATGGTGTCGCGATCCTGGCCCGAAACCACCGGTGGTTCCTGATCTCCGTCTACGGCGCTGCCCGCACCGGAGCCCGCATCATCCTTCTCAATAGCGAGTTCTCGGGACCGCAGATCAAGGAAGTATCCGAGCGCGAGGGCGCCAAGCTGATCATCTACGACGACGAGTATTTCGACGCGGTCTCCAAGGCGGATCCGGAATTGGGCAAGCTGCGCGCGTTGGGCGTCAATCCCGACAAAGATGAATCGTCGGCCTCCGCCTCCGGTGATGAATCGTCGGCCTCCGCCTCCGGTGATGAATCGTCGGCCAGCACCGACGAGACCCTCGAAGACCTGATCTCGCGAAGCAACAACAGGCCAGCGCCGAAGGCGACGAAGCACTCGTCGATCATCATCCTGACCAGCGGGACCACTGGAACGCCCAAGGGCGCCAACCGAAGCACGCCGCCCACGCTGGCGCCGATCGGTGGCGTGCTCTCGCATGTCCCGTTCAAGGCCAACGAGGTGACATCGCTGCCCGCGCCGATGTTCCACGCGCTGGGGTTCCTGCACGCCACCATCGCGATGATGCTGGGCACGACGTTGGTGTTGCGCCGCCGCTTCAAACCGGCCAACGTGCTCGCCGACATCGAGAAGCACAAGGTGACGGCGATGGTCGTCGTGCCGGTCATGCTGTCGCGGATCCTCGACGCACTCGACGGGATGGAGCGCAAGCCCGACCTGTCGTCGCTGCGAATCGCTTTCGTATCCGGTTCGCAACTGGGCGCCGAGCTGGCTACCCGTGCTCTCAAAGAGCTTGGGCCCGTTGTCTATAACCTCTACGGGTCCACTGAGATCGCGTTCGCAACCATCGCGCGTCCCAGGGACCTCTCGATCAATCCGGCGACGGTCGGGCCTGTCGTCAAGGGTGTGAAGGTCAAGATCCTCGACGAGAACGGCAACGAGCTGCCTCAGGGGGAGGTCGGCCGGATCTTCGTCGGCAACTTCTTCCCGTTCGAGGGCTACACCGGCGGCGGCCACAAGCAGATCATCGACGGGCTGATGTCCTCAGGCGACGTCGGCTATTTCGACGAGCACGGTCTGCTGTACGTCAGCGGCCGCGACGACGAAATGATCGTGTCCGGCGGCGAGAACGTCTTCCCCGCCGAGGTCGAGGATCTGATCAGCGGCCACCCCGAGGTCATCGAGGCCACCGCGCTCGGTGTGGAGGACAAGGAGTGGGGCCACCGGCTGCGGGCGTTCGTGGTCAAAGCCGAGGGCGCCAGCGTCGGCGAGGACGACATCAAGACCTACGTCAAAGAGCATCTGGCCCGCTACAAGGTGCCGCGCGAGGTGGTCTTTCTCGACGAACTGCCGCGCAACCCGACGGGCAAGATTCTCAAGCGGGAGCTACGCGAGATCGCCGTCGGCGGAGACGACGAATAGATCGCGTCGGCGGAGACGACGAATAGATCGCGTCGGCGGTGACGTACCGCGAGATCTGCATGAGCGTCGTGATCTGAGCGATTCGACAACCCTCGTGCAGAAATGGGCGAAAGCATCTAACTGGCCATCATGGCGGCGCCGGGAATGGACAGGCACACCAG
>DATFCF010000474.1:0-5164 GCA_035253445.1 Mycobacterium sp. | reverse complement strand
ACCGCCGCGGGATCCCAGTTCAGGCCCTCAGGCTTCTCAAGCGGGTCAGTCATAGCGAGTCACCAATCATCGTCTGCGTCGTCCTCGGCGAGATCATGTTCGAGCGGCGGCGGAAGAGTCAGCGACGAAGCGGTGCTCCCGGTCTCACCGCGGTGACCCAGCATGCCCATAGGTCCTCCCATACCGCCGCCAGCTGCCACCGGAGCGACGCCGCCAACCGCGGCAGTGCTCGCGCCAGCCGCCTCGGGCGCGACACCCGCGGCGTGGCTGCCGACCAGGTTCGCCATCAACGGTGTCTGCGCCGCAACCCCGCCAGAGCCGGGCAGCGACGCCGCGCGCACCATGCCGCCTCCGCCGCCCTTGCCCGAGCCGCCTGCAAGCGGATGGTTGGAGAACGACGAAAGACCCGTCATCGCCGTTCCCTCCGAGCCGCCCTTACCCACCTGACCGAACATCGACGTGAGCTGTTGTAGCGGCTGCGAGAGCTGCTGGGTCAGCTGTTGGGGGGCCTGAAGCAGCCCGCCGGCCATCTGCGGGAGCTGTCCCGCCATGGAGCCCATTTGGCTGAGCATCTGCATCGCCTGCTGCGATTCCTGCCCGGCTTTGGCCGCTGCCATCCCCCCCGGGGGCGTGCTGACCTGGGGGATGTTCGGCGGCACACCGAGAGTGCTGGCGAGTTCGGTCGTATTGGCCGTCACATAGGCGGTGTTTTGCGATAGGCCGAACTTGATCCGACTCTCGATCAGCTCTTGGGTGTTGCTGACCGGCAACGCTTGGATGGCTTCACATTCGCGTTGGGTCTCGACCGCGGTGGCGTTCACCAGCGCCTTCGTCTTCGCGACGGTGACCTCCATGCTGCGCAGTTGGGCCGCGATCGCGGCCGCGTGGGCGGCGTTGGCCTCATGGCCGCCGATGATCGTGGTGGCCTCACCCGCCGCCGACACCGCGGCGGTGCCCTTCCAGGTGTCCGACAGCTGCATCAGCTGGCCCTGCTGCTGCGGCACCACGGACCCGGTCAGCTTTGCCGCCAACGCCTCGTAGGACGCCGCCGCAGCTGCGAGCGCTTCCTCGTCGACGTTGGGCCAGCCGGGGCCCATCACCGTCTGCGACCCGTACGGGCTGGAATCAGGCATGATCGCCACGAATCGAGATTACCGTCCGCCCGACGCCCCCGTGGTCACCAATTGCGCCTCCGACAGCCGTAGCCAGCGGTCGATGCCGATCGCGGCGAGGAACCGCTCGTCGTGACTGACGACGACGAAGGCGCCCTGGTAGGCGTCCAGCGCGGTTTCGAGCTGGCCGACGCTGACCAGGTCGAGATTGTTGGTCGGCTCGTCGAGCAGCAGTAGCTGCGGCGCTGGTTCGGCGTAGAGGACACACGCCAGCGTGGCGCGCAGTCGCTCACCTCCTGACAATGCCGCGATCGGTAGGTGGATGCGGTTGCCGCGGAACAGGAAGCGCGCGAGCAGGTGCATGCGCCTTGTCTCGGACAAACTTGGCGCGCACGCGGCGAGGCTTTGCGCGACGGTGCGGTCGCCGTCGAGGAGATCGAGCCGCTGAGACAAGTAGGCCACCCGGCCGTCGGCCCGCTGGAGCACGCCGTCGTCCGGTTCCAACTCGCCGTCGATGATGCGCAGCAGCGTGGTCTTGCCTGCGCCGTTCGGTCCCGTGAGTGCGATGCGTTCGGGACCGCGCACGATCAGGTCGACATCGTTCAACAGGGTTCGAGTGCCACGGCTCATCTGTAATCCCTTGGCGGACACGACTGTGCGCCCCACGGGCACGTTGGTGTCGGGCAGGTCGAGCACGATGGTCTGGTCGTCGCGCAACGCACGTTCGGCGTCGTCGAGACGCGCCTTGGCATCAGTGACACGCGCGGCGTGCACTTCGTCGGCGCGGCCCGCCGATTCCTGGGCGTCGCGTTTGAGCTTGCCCGCGACGATCTTTGGCAGGCCGGCGTCCTTGACGTTTCGCGCTGCCGTCGACGTGCGGCGCGCGGCGCGTTCGCGGGCCTGCTGACGCTGCCGCTTCTCGCGTTTGAGTTGCTGCTCGGCGTTGCGCAGGTTGCTCTCGGCCACTCGTTGCGCGTCGTCGACGGCTTGCTGGTAAGAGGTGAAATTGCCGCCATACAACAGGATTTCACCGTGACGCAGTTCGGCGATGCGGTCCATCCGATCGAGCAGCACGCGGTCGTGGCTGACCAGCAGCAGGGACCCGGTGAAATCGTCGAGCGCGTCGTAGAGCTTGCGCCGCGCGTCGCCGTCCAGGTTGTTGGTCGGCTCGTCGAGCAGCAGCACGTCGGGCCGCTTCAGCAGCTGCCCGGCCAGCCCGACGGCGACGACCTCACCACCGGAGAGCGAACCGAGCGGCCGGTCGACGGCGATGTGGCCCAAGCCAAGCCGGTCGAGCTGGGCGCGGGTGCGTTCCTCGACGTCCCAGTCGTCGCCGATCGCGGCGAACACGTCGACGCCGGCCTCGCCTGAGGCCAGCGCGTTGAGCGCGTCGATGGTCGAAGCCACGCCGAGCACCTCGGCGACGCTGCGCTCGGCGATGAACGGCAGCGTCTGGGGCAGATATCCGACGGTGCCGTCGACGGTCATCGATCCTGCGGTGGGCCGATACTCGCCGGCGATGAGCCGCAGCAGCGTGCTCTTACCGGCGCCGTTGGGGGCGACAAGGCCCGTGCGGCCGTCGCCAACCGTGAAGGACAGATCGTCGAAGACGGCCGTGTCGTCGGGCCAGGCGAACGACAAATTGGAACAGACGATGGAAGACATGCGAGGGATCTCTCATGGACGACGACGGGGACGTGCAGATGTCGTCGTCTCGTCACATGCTTCCAGGCTACGGACGCGGTCAACCCGTTAAATATCGCCGCAGCATGTCTGTCGCGGCGGTGATCTGAGCCGTCTCGACGCGCTCGTCGGCGCGGTGGGCGAGGTTGGGGTCACCGGGCCCGTAGTTCACCGCCGGGATGCCCAGCGCCGAGAACCGCGCGACGTCGGTCCAGCCGTACTTGGCGCGCACCTGTCCCCCGGCAGCGTCGACAAGCGCCGCCGCGGCGGGCTTCGTCAGCCCGGGCAGGGCACCTGCGGCGCCGTCGGTCTGTTCGATGTGCACGTCGAGCCCGTCGAACACCTGGAGTACGTGCGCAAGAGCCTGTTCGACGCTGCGGTCGGGCGCGAAGCGGAAGTTCACCGTCAGTGAGGCGGCGTCGGGGATGACGTTGCCGGCCACGCCGCCGTCGATGCGCACCGCCGACAAGCCTTCGCGATATGTGCAGCCGTCGATGTCGACGATGCGGGCCTGATACGCCGACAACCGGGCCAGCACTTCGCCGAGTTTGTGAATTGCGTTGTCCCCCAGCCAGGATCGTGCGGAGTGCGCGCGGGTGCCGTTGGCGCTGACGACGGCACGCAGCGTGCCCTGGCAGCCCGCCTCGATGAACCCGCCCGACGGCTCGCCGAGGATGGCGACGTCGGCCCGTAGCCAGTCGGGCAGCTCACGTTCGATGCGGCCCAAACCGTTTGCGGCGGCCTCGATCTCCTCACAGTCGTACATCACCAGCGTGATGTCGTGCTTGGGTTCGGCGACCGTCGCGGCCAGGTGCAGGAACACCGCGTCGCCGGACTTCATGTCCGAGGTGCCACAGCCGTGCAGCTCGTCGCCGTCGAGGCGGCTCGGCAGGTTGTCGGCGGCAGGCACGGTGTCGATGTGGCCGGCCAGCATCACCCGCGTCGGGCGGCCCAGGTTGGTGCGGGCCAGCACGGCGTCACCGTTGCGGACGATCTCGAACCCGGTGGTCTGTTGGCGCAGCGCGGCCTCGATCTCATCGGCGATGCGCTGCTCGTGCCGCGACTCGCTGGGGATGTCCACCAGCGCCGCGGTCAGCGCGATCGGGTCGCCGCGTAAGTCCAGGCCCACAGCCGTCGAGGTTAGTCCAGTAGCCTTTGGCAGCGTGACTTCTGCTTCAGGCGTCGGCCTGGCGACCATCGCCGCCGACGGATCGGTACTCGACACGTGGTTCCCGGCACCCGAACTTGACGCCGACGGGCCCTCCGGCACCGTGCGGCTTTCGGTCGCGGAGGTGCCCGACGACCTGGCCGCATTGACCGGCCACGACGAAGACCGGGGCGTCGAGACGGTGGTCGTGCGCACGGTGATCGGCTCGCTGGAGGACACAGCGGTCGACGCCTACGACGCCTACCTGCGCCTGCACCTGCTCTCGCACCGGCTGGTGGCGCCGCACGGGCTGAATGCCGACGGCTTGTTCGGCGTGCTGACCAACGTGGTGTGGACCAACTACGGACCGTGCGCGGTCGAGGGCTTCGAAGTGGTGCGCGGGCGGTTGCGCCGCCGCGGACCGGTGACCGTCTACGGGGTCGACAAGTTTCCGCGGATGGTCGACTACGTCGTGCCGTCCGGCGTGCGGGTCGCCGACGCCGACCGGGTGCGGCTGGGTGCACACCTCGCCTCGGGCACCACCGTGATGCACGAGGGCTTCGTCAACTTCAACGCGGGCACGCTGGGCACCTCGATGGTGGAGGGCCGGATCTCGGCGGGTGTCGTCGTCGGCGACGGCTCCGACATCGGCGGCGGCGCCTCGATCATGGGCACCCTGTCGGGCGGCGGGAAAGACGTCATCTCCGTCGGCAAGGGCTGCCTGCTGGGCGCCAACGCCGGACTCGGCATCTCGCTCGGCGACGACTGCGTCGTCGAAGCCGGGCTCTACATCACCGCCGGTACGAAGGTGCAGACCGCCGACGGGCAGACGGTCAAGGCCCGCGAGTTGTCAGGCGCGAATAACATACTGTTCCGGCGCAATTCGCTGTCCGGAGCGGTCGAGGTGGTGGCCCGCGACGGCAAAGGCATCACGCTCAACGAAGCCCTGCACGCCAACTAGAGTCCCGCCCACTGCACCGCGCGCGTGCGTGTCTGTCGGCCGACGCGCCGCTGTTTGTCGGCATTCTTCGCACACTCGCGCGGAATTCAGCCCGCCGCGTTCGGCTTCAACGGCGGGCAACGTCCTTGCTCGTCGGCCACCAGCTCGAAATGCCATATCTCGTTGGCATAGATCTGACACAGACCGAACCGGGGCCCGTTGCGGATCATCCATTTATCGGCGTCCACCGGACCGACATCCACCGCCTGGCCGACCACGTGT
>DATFCF010000473.1:0-2581 GCA_035253445.1 Mycobacterium sp. | reverse complement strand
CTTTACCTACCTGGCGATCTCGCCCTTCGTCCTGCAAGGGCTCTTCGGATTATCCCCGCAAGGGTTCAGTGCCGCCTTCGCCGTGAACGCCGCTGGATTCGTCGTCGGCGGTCAGGCCAACCGGCCACTGATCCGCTGGCTGTCCACCGAGCAGCGGCTGCTGACTGGCGTTGGGATCATCCTGACCGGCGGACTGAGTCTTTTACTGGCGGCACTTTTCACCGTCCCGCCACTCGCCCTGGTTCTACTCGCCTTCTTCGCCGTAGCTAGCGGATATGGCCTCACATCACCCAACTGTGCCGCCCTGGCCATGACGGGGAACAGGGAACGCGCCGGTACTGCCTCCGCTTTGTTCGGTCTTTCCCTGTATGGCCTTGGATCTGTCGTCGCTCCCATCAGCGGCCTGCTCGCCGCTTCCTTGATCCCGACAGCAGCCACGATCACCACACTCGCTGCGGCGGCGTCGGTAACGACACTGCTGCTACTAATACAACGTCGTCGAACCGTGCGCCGGTCTTTACGCTTTCAGGCGACGAGTAGGACAACGTCCAATTCACCGTGACCGCTTAGCTCACTACGTCGCCTGGGTGTGATCGCGGCCAGCACCCAGATAAGTAGTCGGACTATGATTTGGGGGAGAGCGAGGAGCGCGGTCGCAGTTTCGTCGGCCGTGAATGAGCCGGTGTACGAGTCCGCTCGGAGGGTCGCGCGACTCGGGTTTGCGCGCGTCGTGCCTCCAACGATTGCGATGACCTCAGGAACTACTGACTGAGTTTCGGCCGCCGAGATCGCAACCCTTCGTCCCGCTGGCGTGCATCGCCTACGTCTTCCTGCGGCGCTACTTCGTCGCCGGCATGACGGCCGAGCGACCAAGGGGTGACAGCGGCGCTCGGAACATGCGCGCCGCGGTCGCGACGGTTGACCGCAGCTCGGTCGGCCGACGACCCTCCTGAGGGTCGTTGTGGTTCAGTCGTGATGACCGAGTCGGTGAACGCGGATGAGGTTGGTCGAACCGGGGGTGTTGGGAGGGGCTCCGGCAACGATCACGACAGTGTCGCCGGAGTGGTATCCGGGGATATTCAGCATGGCCTGGTCAACTTGCGCGACCATCTCGTCGGTGGTTTCTACTTGTGGTGTGACGAAGGTGCGTACTCCCCAGGTCAGCGCGAGTTGATTACGAACCTCCTCCTTCGGGGTGAACGCGAGTGTGGGCAGGAGGGTGTGCAACCGGGCGAGCCTGCGCACAGTGTCACCGGTCGTGGTAAATGCAACCAGCGCCTTCGCGCCGATCCGCTCACCGACGTCCCGAGCCGCGAATGACAGGACGCCACCGCGGGTGCGCGGGGTGTGGGTGAGCGGCGGCGCGCTGACCGATTCGGACTCGACGGCCTCGATGATCCGCGCCATCGTCCTGACCGCAATGATCGGGAACTTGCCGACGGACGTCTCGCCGGAAAGCATCACCGCGTCCGCACCGTCCAGGATCGCGTTCGCCACGTCGGATGCCTCGGCCCGGGTCGGCCGGGAATGCTCGATCATCGAGTCGAGCATCTGGGTGGCGACGATCACCGGGCGGGCGTTCTCCCGCGCTACCTGGACGGCCTGCTTCTGTACCAGCGGCACCTGCTCCAGGGGCAGTTCGACACCCAGGTCGCCACGGGCCACCATGATGCCGTCGAAGGCGCGGACAATCGCCTCGAGGTTCTCCAGAATCTCTGGCTTCTCGAGCTTTGCAATCACCGGACGCCGCTCGGCGCCGACCTCATCCATCACCGCGTGGACTAGGTCGACGTCAGTGGGTGATCGCACAAACGATAGGGCAATCACATCCACACCCAGCTGTAGCGCGTACTTCAGATCGGCGATGTCTTTCTCGGACAACGGGGGCACCGACACGTTCATCCCGGGCAGCGAAATGCCCTTATTGTTCGACACAGGCCCGCCCTCAGCGACCGTGCAGCGCACGTTGATGCCGTCGACCTCGTTGACCACCAGGCCGACCTTGCCATCGTCGATCAGCAGCCGGTCACCCGGTCGGGCATCCCGGGCCAGACCCTTGTACGTCGTGGACACCCGGTCTTTGGTGCCGACGATGTCCTCCACGGTGATCGTCACCGCGTCGCCGGTGTTCCATTCGTGTGGGCCGTGGGAGAACCGGCCCAACCTGATCTTGGGCCCCTGCAGATCGGCCATGATGGCCAGCGCTTGCCCGGATCTCTTTGCCGCGTCACGCAGTCGGTGGTAGACCACTTCGTGGTCGGTGTGGTCGCCGTGCGAGAAGTTCAGTCGAGCGACGTTCATGCCCGCGTCCAGCAGAGCAACGATCGCCTCCTCCGATGACGTGGCCGGACCCAAGGTGCACACGATCTTTGCACGACGTGTCATAGTGAATTTGCTCCAGTTGAATGGTCGAGTTAAGAGTAGTGGTGGGCCATGAGCCTATGCTTCGATGGCACCACCGTTCCGACCCATCAATGGGGAGATATCGAGCCGGTCGATGGCTTCGAACCATTCAACGTGCAGCTCCGGCTCCAGCGCGGCGAAGGTCGCCACGCAGCGGATCCGCGAATGACGGGCGGCG
>DATFCF010000472.1:0-2561 GCA_035253445.1 Mycobacterium sp. | reverse complement strand
GAGGCGGGAATCGACTGGAGGATGAAGGCTATGGAACGGCGGACCTGGTCGCCGAAAGAGGCGGACGTTCTTGACGGCAAGCAGTGGTTCATCGTCGATGCCGAAGGCAAGACGTTGGGAAAGGTCGCGAGCACGGTCGCCGCGACGCTGCGCGGCAAGAACAAGCCGACGTTTAGTCCGCACGCCGACATGGGCGATTACGTCATCGTGATCAACGCCGAGAAGATCGTGCTGACGGGGAAAAAAGAGACCCAGAAGCGTTACTACCGGCATTCCAACTACCCGGGTGGTCTGCGCAGCCAGAGCGTGCGCGAAGTGCGGGCATCCCACCCCGGGCGGATCATCCACAATGCGGTGCGCGGCATGCTGCCAGGCAACACGCTAGGCGTCCGCCAACTGCGAAAGCTGAAAATCTACGCTGGTCCGAACCACCCGCATGCGACGCAGCGGCCGCAGCCGCTGAGTCTGAACCGCGTGAGCGGAGCTTGACCTCGTCAGCAGATGTGCGAATGCAACGCACGGGAAAGGAATCGATGGAATGACCGAGGGTGCATACGTTTGGGGTGTAGGGCGGCGGAAATCCGCCGTCGCTCGCGTTCGCCTTTACCCGGGGTCCGGCAAGTTCACCGTGAACGGCAAAGACGCCACCGAATACTTCGGCGGTCGCCGCGTCCATCAGGCCACGCTGCACGAGCCACTGCTGCTCACTGGGACTCGGGAGCAATTCGATGTGACCGTGCGGGTGGTTGGGGGCGGAGTCTCCGGCCAGGCCGGCGCGATCCGCCATGGCATTTCACGCGCCCTGCTTCGGTTCAACGAGGAGTTGCGGCCGACGCTGAAGCGAGCCCGCTTGTTGACTCGGGACGCGCGGGTGAAAGAGCGCAAGAAGGTCGGTCTGAAGCGGGCCCGCAAGGCCCCGCAGTATACCAAGCGCTAACTCTATTCATTCCGGAGTCGAGATTGGCCGTCGGATGGCTCCTGTCCCGGCGGCCAAACGCTTGTCTCCCTTTCACCGTTGGCGCGAAGACGGACTCCCCTCAAAGCGGTCAATTCCTTCCCGCAACGCCCGGGCGTGGAGGGCGACGCGGTCGGCAATGTAGTCGACAGCGCGGGCGGCCGAGCTGGCCGCGGCACGAGGTGTAATCGGGAACGGCATGGGGGCCGTCGACGTAAGGGCGATATCCAGCGGGCGCTCGCGGTCCAGCGCGGCACACAGCGCCCGGCAGGCGACACGGTCGCGTCCGACCGCAGCCCGAGACGGTCCGGACGATGGCAACCGCAGCACACGCAGGCGATCGCCAAGTCGAGCGACGGCGGCCTCGGCCTCCCACGTCGGATCGAACCGGCCGGAGAGGTCGATCGCCACGTCGAGCTCCCACTCTTCGGCGAAGCGTCGAATGGCACCCAGCAAGACGAGATGCGGCCGCCCGCCCCGCAATGCGGCCGCGGGCAGACCTACCGCAAACGGCTGGTCCCGGAACTCAGTCCGCGACACCTCGTGCGTTCTCGCGAGGTCTCGCACGGATCCGCCGCTGGCAAGGAGAAACACGAGTTGCGGAGGCTGGGCGGTCCCCCGTTCGAGGACCGCCTCAATGGTGCGTCGAACCCGGGCGGACCGGATCGCGTCCGCGGAGAACCACATCGAGCGCACCGGAAGTTGCTGTTGGTCGACGGCACCCCATCGTCCGGCGAGCCACCCGCCCAGTGGTGACGTGCAGTCGACGTCGACGCCGTCGATACCCGCGGCCATTGCCACGTGCTGGCTCATCCAGACCGGCACCAGAGCGTTGCGCGTGGAGAAGCTGACGGTAAAGGGCGACCCGGACAATCGGCGGGACATGGCGCCTGCTCTCAGGAACGTAGGCCCCGCGCGGGCGCGGGGAGGACTGGATCGGTTTGGCCGCAGTCTAGCACCCTGGCCCAAGCCGCTCAATCAGGATTCGCCGGCCGACCGCCGGTCGCCACCGATCGGGTGGCGGGTGGCGATTGCGGCGCGCTCGGGCACAGGGCGACGAGGACGCAGCGGTGGTACGCGGGGCGCCGAGCATGACAGACCACGCGACCATGGGCAATCAGATTCAGATGGAGCTCGTAGACGGCGCCACGATCCGGGCCGGTCAGATGCTCCAACACTTGGTCGGTATTGACCGCGGATGCGCGCCGATCGATCAGTCCTAACCTCCGGTTCACGCGACGGACGTGCGTGTCGACGGGCATAGTCGGCTGTCCGAGACTGAAGAGGAGCACGTACGCTGTCGTCTTGGGTCCAACACCCGGCAGGGCCACCAGCCATGCGCGTGCCGATTCCATCGACTTCGCCGCGACCCAATTCAGACACAGCTCGCCCGTTTCGAGCTCGATCCTGCACAAGTCGGCTTGAAAGCGTAATGCTTTGATGGCTGCGAGCCCACGGCCGCGAATGGCGGTGGGCACGTCGTCGGTGGCAACTTAAACGACCTCGCCCCACCAAACGCCTGGCGAAGCGAGGCGTAGGAGCGCGCAGTGTTGATGTCGCTGGCGTGCTGGGAGAAGATCGTCGCGACCAAGCCGTCGATGGGCGG
>DATFCF010000471.1:0-5881 GCA_035253445.1 Mycobacterium sp. | reverse complement strand
CACGAGCCGTTCTACGACGACGTGTTGGTCAGCGGCGGGCTCGACGACCGCAAGACCCGAAACAACTACCTCAAGAACGCCGAGGACTTGATGGCCGAGGCCGTCGGCGCGGACACCGCGTTCTTCTCCACATGCGGCAGTTCGCTGTCGGTGAAGGCGGCGATGATGGCCGTCGCCGGCGGCTCCGGTGGGATTGCCGGCTCCGCCGGCTCCGGTGGGATTGCCGGCTCCGCCGGCGGAAGCCTGGTCGTCGCCCGCGACAGCCACAAGTCGATCGTCGCCGGCCTGATCTTCTCGGGTGTGCAGGCGCGGTGGGTCACTCCGCGCTGGGACGCCGAACGGCATTTCTCCCATCCGCCGTCACCGCAGGACTATGCCGACACTTGGGACCGCTTCCCCGACGCCGCCGGAGCGCTGGTGGTGTGCCCCAGCCCCTACGGCACGTGCACCGACCTGGAGGGCATCGCGAAGGTCTGCCACGAGCGCGGCAAGCCTCTGATCGTCGACGAGGCGTGGGGAGCGCACCTGCCGTTCCACGAGGACCTGCCGACATGGGCGATGGACGCCGGCGCCGACGTGTGCGTGGTCAGCGTGCACAAGATGGGTGCAGGCTTCGAGCAGGGCTCGGTGTTTCACCTGCAGGGTGACCTGGTGGACAAGGCTCGCCTGTCGGCGTGCGCCGATCTGCTGATGACCACCAGCCCGAACGCGATGGTGTACGCGGCGCTCGACGGCTGGCGGCGCCAGATGGTCGAGCGCGGCCGCGAATTACTCGGCGACGCTTTGGAATTGGTGCGCGGCCTGCGCGACGACATCGAATTGATCCCCGACGTCGAGGTGCTCGACGACGAGCTGCTCGGCATCGAGGCCTCCCACGACCTTGACCGGATGCAGATCCTGATGGACCTGTCCGCCACCGGAACGTCGGGCTATCAGGCGGCCGACTGGCTGCGTGAGCACCGGCACGTCGACCTCGGTATGAGTGACCATCGCCGCCTGCTGGCCACGATGTCGTTCGCCGACGACAAGGCCACCGCCGAGCGGCTTCTCGACGCCCTGTGGGCGTGGCGCAAGGCAGCCAACGACTTCGACTCACCGCCGCAGATCCGGCTGCCGTCTCCGTCGGAGATCGAACTGGAATCGGTGCAGCTGCCTCGCGAGGCGTTCTTCGGAGAGGTCGAGGCGGTGCCCGCAGAGAAAGCCAGCGGCCGCATCGCTGCCGAGCAGATGACGCCGTATCCGCCAGGCATTCCTGCGGTGGTGCCCGGTGAGCGGCTCAACGATGCGGTGATCGACTACCTGCGCTCGGGGCTGAACGCCGGCATGAACATCCCGGACGCGGCCGACACGTCGCTGAAGACGTTCCGCGTCGTCGTGACGTAACTACCCGATACCTCTGGTTTCGCATAGAGAAATTCTGGCAACATTACCCACGAGTAAGAAGTTCTTCGAGCACTCAGCGGGTGGGGATGGCAATGGAGGTTATTGCTCGAGCCGACGAGGGCGGGGGCGCCGCGATCGGCGAGGTCATCGGCATGTCGGTGGTCGGCCTGGTGGTCGGCGTGGCGCTGCTGTGGATCGGTTATCTGCACAGGGCGCGCAAGATCACCTGGCTGAACAGCCTCGCAGAGTGGGCGGGCCGCAGATTCAATCGACCGCCGTGGGTAGCGCTTCCTATCGCCTTGTTCATCGCGACGATCATCAGCGCGCTGTTCGGCTTCATCTGGGACGTCAGTCTGCACATCGGCGCAGGCAGGGATGCGGGACCGCTGGCCAACCCGGCGCACTACTTCATCCTGTTCGGGCTGTTCCTGCTGTTCGTCGCCGGTTGCCTGGCCTGCGTCCTGCCATACGACAAGCCGGGCCCGTCCGCGGTGCGCATCACCCGCAACTGGTACGCGCCGGTGGGCGGCCTGTTGATGGCCGGCTGCGGCCTTTACGCGCTGCTCGGCTTTCCCCTTGACGACGTCTGGCACCGCATCTTCGGCCAGGACGTGACGCTGTGGGGGCCCACGCATCTGATGATGATCGGTGGTGCCGGCTTCGCCACCTTGTCTGCCGTGCTCCTCGAGCATGAGGGTCGCCAAGCCTCCGATGAGGACGCCCCGCGCGGTGGCTTGGGAATCAAATTCGTCCAGTACCTCGGATTCGCCGGTGTGGTCATCGGCATGTCGGTGTTCCAGATCGAGTTCGACTTCGGCGTGCCGCAGTTCCGCCAGGTGTTCGAGCCGATGTTGATCGCTTCGGCCGGCGCCTTCGCGCTAGTCGCCGCCCGGATGTGGCTTGGCCGCGGGGCGGCCGTTTTCGCGGCATTGATCGCGATGGGTCTGCGCGGCGCCGTCGCCTTGATCGTCGGCCCGGTACTGGGTGCCCCGATCAACTGGTTTGCCCTGTACTTCGGCGCGGCCATCGTGATCGAGCTGCTCGCCCTGACCCCACTTCTCAAGCGGCCCATCGTGTTCGGCCTCGTCAGCGGCCTGGCGGTCAGCACTGTCGGGCTGTGGCTCGAGTCGCTGTGGATCGACGCCGTCTACCCCTACCCGTGGCCGGCCAGCATCTGGCCCGAGGCCCTCGCGATGGCCGTACCTGTCACGGTCCTCACCGGCGCCTGCGGGGCGATGGTCGGGATGGTGGTCACGAGTCAGCGGCTACCACGACGTGCCATCGGCATCGGCCTGGTCGTCCTGACCGTGCTGGCCATCGGAGGGGCGACTGCGAACGGTCTGCGCTACGACGTGCCCGAAAGTGCCAGTGCCACAATCACTCTCACCGATATTCCGGGCGGCGATCAGCGAATGGCGACCGCCGACGTCCAGCTCACGCCTGCGAACCTCGTCAGCGACGATCCCAACTGGGTGTCGGTGCTCGGGTGGCAGGGCGGTTTGGCCAACGAGCGCGGCATCTTCGTTGACCATCTCGAGCGCGTCGGACCGGGCCACTACCGGTCGACGCAGCCCATGCCGGTGTCGGGGTCGTGGAAGACGTTGCTGCGCGTGCACGACGGCACCATGCTCACCGCCGTACCGATCTATCTGGCAGGCGATCCCGGTATCGGCGCGCCCGAGGTGCCCGCCGAGGCGTCGATGACGCGGCCGTTCGTCGCGGAGATCACCATCCTGCAGCGCGAGCGCAATCCGGACACCCCGCAGGTGTTGTGGTTGACCGGCTGCCTGGTGGTACTTGTTTGCACGCTGGTTCTCATCGCCGCTCTCACGTGGGGCGCGGGACGCATCAACAAGAATGAGCCCACCGACAGCAAGGCTGAACTGCAGCCATCCGTGCAGGCATGAGCGACGTCGTGGTCCTCGCGGATCATTCGGTGCTGCTGGCGATTCCGGCGTTTGCTCCCGCGGTCGTCGTCGCGGGTGTCGTCATCTACATCGCCATGCGCGACCGCCGCAGGAGCGATACACCTCAAGGTGAGATCTCAGACGCCTCCGGCCATGATGATTCACCGTGACAACAACTCGAACCCTCATGGCATTGGCAGCTGCGGCACTCCTGGTGGCCGGATGCGGCGGATCGGACAGCAGCGAAAGCGCGTCGGCTAGTCCGTCGGCCTCGACCGTCAGCCCGTCGGACATGTCCAACGAACAGGCGCCACCAAACCGTCTCGTCCTCGAAGTCACCATCAAGGGCGGCGCCGTCACGCCCACCAACGAGCAAGAACAGTCGGCGATCAACGAGCAGATCGTCATCCGCGTCAACAGCGACGTCGCCGACGAGCTGCATGTGCACTCCACCCCCGAGCACACCTTCAAGATCGAACCCAAGGCGGGTCAGTCCTTCCAGTTCACGGTCGACGTCCCTGGCACGGTGGACGTCGAGCTGCACCAGCTGAAGAAGACCATCGCGACCATCCAGGTGCAGTGATCAGCGATCGGTCAGTAGCGGTGCTGGCCCACGGCCTTGGCGGCTCGACCGATCTCCCGATCCCGTTCGCGTACGCGCTCATCGGCGCGGCGTGGGCGTTGACGTTCACCTTCGCGGTGGTCGCGTTCGCGTGGCGGCGCCCGCGGTTCGACCCGGACAAGGCTGGGCGGGCACTGCCGCGGTGGGTCACGACGGCGGTCGACGCCCCGCTCACCCGCTGGGCGGTGGCGATCGCGGCCCTGCTTTTCGCGGCCTGGGTCGCGGTGGCCGCGTTCTTCGGTCCGCAGAACGCCGACAACCCGCTGCCCGGCGTCTTTTACGTGCTGCTCTGGGTCGGCCTGGTGGCCCTTTCGCTGACCGTCGGGCCCGTGTGGCGCGTCATCTCGCCGGTACGCACGGTGCATCGGCTGCTGGGCCTGCGGTCCATGGGTCGCCGGTATCCCGCAGCTTGGGGGTACTGGCCCGCCGTCTTCGGCCTCTTCGCGTTCGTGTGGCTGGAGCTGGCCAGCCCCGAACCGGGATCGCTTGTCGCCATTCGGATTTGGCTGCTGGTCTACCTGGCCGTCACTCTCGCGGGGGCATTGTGTTGTGGCGAACGGTGGTGTGCCCGCGCCGACCCGTTCGAGGTATACAGCGTGGTGGCGTCACGACTGTCGCCGTTGCGCCGCAACCCCGATGCGACCATCGCGATCGGCAACCCGTTCGACCACCTGCCGTCGCTGCCGGTGCGCCCGGGCACCGTGACGTTGCTCGCAGTGTTGCTGGGATCCACTGCGTTCGACAGCTTTTCGGCAATGCCGCGGTGGCGCGACTTCGTCGACGCGCACACGGCGTCCACCGTCACGTCGACGCTGCTGCGCACCGCCGGGTTGCTGGTGTTCGCCGGTGCCGTGGCCGCAACGTTCTGGCTGGCGGCCCGCACGACCGGCGGGGTCGACGCGCAACGGCGCCGCGAACTGCCGGGGCTGATGGCGCATTCGCTCATCCCGATCGTGATCGGTTACGTGTTCGCCCATTACCTGACGTATCTGGTCGAGCGCGGCCAGCAGACCGTCATCGGCCTGTTCGGCCTGCGCGACGCGGAGGTGAGCTACGTGCTGTCGATGCACCCGTCGGTGCTGGCCACCATCAAGGTCGGCTGCGTGGTGGCCGGACACGTCGCGGGCGTAGTCGCGGCGCATGATCGGGCGCTGCGACTGCTGCCGGCCGGTCACCAACTGACGGGACAGCTGGCGATGATGCTGGTGATGGTCGGCTATACGTTCACCGGGTTGTATCTGCTATTCGGTGGGTGATGCCCGGCTAATTGACGATAGTGTGACTATGTGCCGGGCAATGACCACCTGGAGCAGGCGTTGGCGGGCGGATCGCCGCAGCGTGTCGGCTGGTTCCGGTTCTACTTCGATGACGAACGCTGGGAGTGGTCGGAGCAGGTGCAGCGCATGCACGGCTACGATCCGGGCACGGTGACGCCGACCACCGAGCTGGTGCTGTCCCACAAGCATCCCGACGATTACCGACAGGTCGCGACGTCGCTCGACGAGATGCGCCGCACCCACAAGACGTTCTCCACGCGGCATCGCATCATCGACACCACGGGCTCGGTGCACTCGGTGGTGGTCATCGGTGATCAGCTCCACGACGACGACGGCGAACTGATCGGAACGCACGGCTTCTACGTCGACGTCACGCCGTCGGACCTGCACGAGCAGTTGGTCACCGCCGCCGTCGCCGAGATCGCCGAGAACCGCGCGGCCATCGAGCAGGCGAAGGGCATGCTGATGCTGATCTACCGAGTCGATGCCGACGCGGCGTTCGACCTGTTGAAGTGGCGCTCCCAGGAGACCAACGTCAAGCTGCGCATCCTGGCCGAACAGCTGCTCGCCGACTTCCGCGACCTGACCTACGAGGAGACTTTGCCTGCGCGGTCGACCTTCGACCACCTCCTGCTGACCACCCATGAGCGGGTCGACGCCGCCGGGCCGGGCTAATACCGTTGAGCTATGCG
>DATFCF010000470.1:0-10437 GCA_035253445.1 Mycobacterium sp. | reverse complement strand
GGACGTTCGCCACAAGATCGCCGCGATCCGGGCGCTGGAGTCCAGGGGAGTCTCCGTCGATGCCGTGGCACTCGATGTCGGATCGCGCGAAGCGGTGAAGGCTCTGCTCGCCAGGCGGGACAGCGACGCCGCTCCGCCGATATGCGGTGTGATACACGCTGCCGGAGTCACCGATAGCCAACTCCTGACCGAACTCGAGGACAGCCGGCTTCGGCACACCATGTGGCCTAAAATCGCTGGCGCACAGGCATTGCACGAGGCCTTCCCCCCGGCCAGCCTCGACTTCTTCTATCTGACATCCTCGGCCGGGGCCATCTTCGGTGTACCGGGGCAAGGCGCTTACGCATCGGCGAATGCGTACCTGGACTGCCTGGCCCGAGCACGCCATCAACAAGGCTGCCATACCGTCAGCCTGGACTGGGTGGCCTGGCAGGGACTTGGGTTCGCCTCGGATGCGCAAGTAGCAGTTCAAGAACTCGGCCGGCTGGGGTCGCGGCCGATCACCCCGGACGAAGCCTTCCGTGCTTGGGAGCACCTGTCGTGTTATGGGGTGGCTCAAGCGGTAATGGCTCCGATGCCGTCGTCGGACGGGGCTGCCGCCGCATCTGCCAAGGACCGCAATTCAGGACCGAAGCCGGCATGGTCGCAAATGTCGGCCGAGGAAGTGCTTGGCGAACTCGAGATCGGTCTGCGCACCATCCTGGCCGGTGAGCTCGGAATGTCGGAGGCAGAGCTCGAACTGGACCGGCCGTTCGCGGACATGGGCCTCAACTCCGTGATGGCGATGTCGGTTCGACGAGAGGCCGAGCAACTCGTCGGCATCGAGCTTTCGGCGACGATGCTCTGGAACCACCCGACGGTTGCGTCGTTGGCCGCGTATTTGGCCAACAAGCTGTTACCGCACGACTCCGAAAGCGACATCGAAGTGATGCCCGGCTCGGCCAGCAGCCTATTGGATGCGCTGTTCGACAGCGTGGAAGCGGCACCGGCCGTGAGTGAGAGCGGTATCCGATGAAAACGCCCCTCAGTCTGAACCTTCCTGAATCCCTGGCCGACCCCGCAAATCGCGAGGCGGATCCGGACGTCGAAGAGGAGGCGGACCAATGATCGGTATCCCGTCAGATCTGAAGGATGTTGTCGTCGAGACACGCGCCGGCATGAAGCAGATCAACGCCAACCTGGATCGTGTCATTGAGCTGTTGGAGCAACTCATCGAGATCCAGAGTGACGAGATGCGCAGGGCGTCTGCCATGGAGCGTTTGGATGTTTCGGCATGACGGCATCCGTGCCGGATGACTACCTCGTCACGAATATCGGCTGCGGTAGCGGGAGCGGCGTCTGATGGGAACGACCTTCGACAGGATTTCGGGCATGACCGCCGCCCAGCGTGCCGCGGTGGCGGATCAGTTCGACAAGGCTTCCCGCCTTACAGCGGCGGAACCGGTGGCAGTGGTGGGAATCGGCTGCCGTTTTCCCGGTGACGTCGGGGGGCCGCAACGGTATTGGACGTTCCTGGCCGGTGGCGGGAATGCAATCGCTGAGGTGCCTGCGGATCGCTGGGATGCTGACGCCTTCTATGACCCCGATCCTTTGGCGCCAGGGTGCATGGCCTCGAAATGGGGTGGCTTCCTGCCTGATGTCGCCGGATTCGATGCCGACTTCTTCGGAATTTCGCCGCGCGAGGCGCAGGCAATGGATCCGCAGCAACGGGTGCTGTTGGAGGTCGCCTGGGAGGCGCTCGAGCATGCCGGCATCGCGCCGGATCACCTCGGTGGGACCCGTGCCGCTGTGATGATGGGGGTGTACTACACCGAGTACCAAGGTGTTTCGGCAGCAAATCCGGAAAGCATCGACGCCTACTGCGCCACGGGTAACGCCCACAGCATCACGGTCGGGCGCATCGCCTACTTGTTGGGGTTGCGTGGCCCGGCCGTGGCGGTCGATACGGCATGCTCGTCGTCGCTGGTTTCAGTGCACTTGGCCTGCCAGAGCCTGCGGCTGCGGGAGAGCGACGTCGCCCTCGCAGGAGGAATCAACCTCATCTTGCGCCCGGAAACTCAACTCGCGCTGTCGAAGTGGGGGATGTTGTCTCCACGCGGCCGCTGCCATGCCTTTGACGCGGGCGCTGACGGTTTCGTGCGGGGTGAGGGTGCCGGTGTCGTGGTGCTCAAGCGACTCACCGACGCGGTGCGTGACGGGGATCCGGTGCTGGCGGTGGTACGGGGCTCGGCGGTCAACCAGGATGGCCGCTCCAACGGCCTGACCGCGCCGAATGCACTGGCGCAGCGGGACGTGATCTCCCGCGCATTACGGTCCGCTGATGTCGATGCGAGTTCGCTGAACTTCATTGAAACGCACGGCACGGGCACCGCTTTGGGTGATCCGATCGAGTTCGACGCTTTGGCGGCGATCTACGGGCGGGGGGACGGCCCGTGCGCCTTGGGGGCGGTGAAGACGAACTTCGGTCATCTAGAGGCCGCGGCGGGTATCGCCGGGTTCATCAAGGTCGTGCTTGCGCTGCAACGGGGACAGATTCCAGCGAATCTCAATTTCACACAATGGAATCCGGCTATCGACCCGTCGTCGACACGGTTGTTTGTCCCTACAGAAACCGCCGGCTGGCCGCAGTGCGCTGGTCCGCGGCGCGCCGCGGTGTCGTCGTTCGGTTTGGGTGGGACGAATGCGCATGTGGTGCTGGAACAGGGGCCGGATCCGGTTCAGGCGGCGACCGACGGCGGGGGGTCGGCGGTGACGACGTTGGCTGTGTCGGGCAAGACGTCGGAGCGGCTCGCGTCAATGGCTGCGATGCTGGCGGATTGGATCGACGGCGACGGGGCGAACGTGGCGCTGTCGGACGTGGCCGAAACGCTGGACCATCACCGCACGCACCACGCGAAAGCTGCCGCGGTGTGTGCGGTTGATCGCGCTCAGGCCGTCGTCGGGTTACGCGCACTGGCCGCTGGCCGGCCCGCACCGGGGGTGGTCGAGCCGAAAGGCGGGCCGCGTGGGTCGGGCACGGTGTTCGTCTATTCGGGTCAGGGGTCGCAGCGGGCGGGGATGGGCCGGCAGTTGCTCGTCGATGAGCCGGTGTTCGCCGCGACGGTGGCCGAGTTGGAGCCGGTCTTTGTTGCGCAGACTGGCTTTTCGCTGCGGCAGGTGCTGGATGCCGGCGAGCCGGTGGTCGGCATCGATCGCATCCAGCCGGTGTTGGTGGGAGTGCAGCTGGCGCTGACGGAGCTGTGGCGCTCGTACGGGGTGGAACCGGATGCGGTGATCGGCCACTCAATGGGAGAGGTAACCGCCGCGGTGGTGGCCGGGGCGCTCAGCACCGCCGAAGGATTGGCCGTGATCGCGACCCGGTCGCGGTTGATGGCGCGGCTGTCCGGCCGGGGTGCCATGGCGCTGCTGGAATTGGATGCCCCGGCCACCGAGGCGTTGATCGCCGACTATCCGGATGTCACCTTGGCGGTGTACGCCTCGCCGCGCCAAACGGTCATCGCCGGGCCGCCCGCTCAGGTCGACGCGGTGATCACCGCAGTCGCGGCGCAGAATCGGCTGGCGCGGCGCATCGAGGTCGAGGTGGCCTCCCACCACCCTACGATTGATCCGATATTGCCCGAATTGCGAAGTGCTCTTGCGGGTTTAGCGCCGATCACGCCCAAGATCCCGCTCCTCAGTGCCACCAGCCACAGCGACGGCGAAACGACTGGTTTCGGCGCGGCCTACTGGGTGGCCAATGTACGCAATCCAGTACGGTTCGCGCAGGCGGTGACGGTTGCCGCCGAGAACCACGCCACGTTCATCGAAGTCAGCCCGCATCCGCTGCTCACGCACGCGCTCACCGACACCCTCGAGGCTGCCAGGCCCGGCGGGGATGTTCACGTCACCGGAACGCTTGACCGCGACAGCCACGAAACGCTGACGTTCCACACGCAACTCGCCGGCGTGCGGCCGTTGAACGGGGCGGCACGGTCCGGCGATAACAGAGGCCGGCTAGCCGACATCCCACCCACACCATGGCGGCATCGTCGGTACTGGCTGGCGAATCGCCCGGTTGGTCAGGGGCTGACCGGTGCCCACCCGCTGCTGGGCACACACGTCGAGATGCCGCCGGGCCGTGATCACGTCTGGCAGGCAGACGTGGGAACCGATGCCATTGGATGGTTGGCGGATCACAAAGTGCACGGCCAGGTCGTGATGCCGGCGGCGGGTTTTGCCGAAATAGCGTTGGCGGCAAGCGGCGAAGCGCTTGGCCTGCCTGCCGCGGCCGTGGTGGTGAAGCAGCTCGAAGTGGAGCAGATGCTTCCGCTGGACGGCGAGACCCGGGTGACGACGCAGCTCATTCGAAGCGCAGACGACGAAATACGGATTGAGATCCATTCCCGCTCAGCAGGCGGCAGTTGGTACCGGCATGCGGTGGCACGAGCCGAACCGGCGCAACCGTCGGAGTGGGCCACGCCTTCCGCAGGGCCCGCAGAAACCGGAACTGACGTGTCGATCGCCGATTTTTACGCCGCGTTACGACGCACCGGCGCTCATCATGGCCAGGCCTTCGCGGCGTTGGCGCGGATCGTTCGAATGCCCGACGGTTCTGCCGAGACCGAGATCGCCCTGCCCGACGAGGCCGCCCCGCATCGCGGTTTTCGAATTCATCCCGTCATGCTTGACGCGGCGTTGCAAACGCTGGCTGCCGCGATGCCATCCGAATCATTCTCGGGCTCAACCGAAGTAACGTACTTGCCGGTTTCTTTGGAAACGATTCGGGTGTTCGGGGAAGTAGGCCGGCATGCCCGGTGCCGCGCCGAGTTGACGAGTCTCGACGACGACGGTGCCGGCAAGCTGGGGCGGATCACGCTGATGGACGAGGCGGGTCGGCCAACCGCCGAAATCGCCGGCGTATACCTGCGGCGCGTCGAGCGCCGAGCCGTGCCATTGCCCTTGGGGCAAAAGGTCTTCGACACCACCTGGATCGAGAGCGCGCCGCCGTCCGACCGCGACTTGTCGCGTGCCGGCAGCTGGCTGTTGCTGTCCGATGACTCCGACACAAAAGCGCTCGTGGACGAATTCGACACAAGGTTCAGCTCATCCACCAGGCGAGTGATCAGCGAAGACCTGTCCGACGAGTCCGCCGTGCTCGCAGCCTTCGCGAAAACCGCGTCGGATCCCGAGCTTCCACCTGTCGGCGTAGTCGTCTTCGTCGGACGACGCTCATTCGATGGCGCGGGCGCAGATGATGCGCTCGGGCACACGCGTGAGTTGATCTGGGCGATGTCGGCGGCGCTGCGGGCGCTCGTCGGCGGCTGGCACGGGAAGCCGCCGCGGCTGTGGCTGGTCACCCGCGGCGGTCTCGCTGCTGCGGGCGATGAGACGGGCGATCCGGGGATCGGTGCGCTCCGGGGTTTCGTCCGCGTCCTCGCGTACGAGCACCCGGATCTACACACCACGCTGATCGATCTGGATACCGTGGGCGACGTCCTTGTCACGTTGACCGCCGAACTGGAGTCGCCCGGCAGCGACGATGTGATCGGCTGGCGTGAGGGCCGCAGATACGTTGAACGACTCGCACGCGCAAGCCTGGGTGCACCTAACCGTGATCCGGTTGTCCGGCCGGACGGTTCATACATCCTCACCGGGGGGCTCGGCGGGTTGGGCATGGTCATCGCTCGCTGGCTCGTCGACAGTGGCGCCGGCCGCGTCATCCTCAACGGTCGCACCGGCCCGTCAGATGCACAGGCAACCCAACTTGCCGATCTCGACTGCCGCGCCCAAATCGACTTCGTGGCAGGCGATATCGCCTCGCGCAGAGTGGCCGATCGACTGGTGGCGGTGGCCGAAGAGACCGGACTGCCGTTGCGGGGAGTGGTGCATGCGGCTGCCGTCATCGACGACGGTCTCGTGACCACGCTTAGTAGGGAGAGCCTGGATCGGGTGTGGGCGCCGAAAGCCGAGGGCGCGCTGCGGCTGCACGAAGTCACGGCCAGCCGGCAGCTCGACTGGTGGGTTGGCTTTTCTTCTGTGGCTTCCCTGCTGGGCTCGCCGGGTCAGGTGGCGTATGCGTGCGCGAACGCGTGGCTTGATGCCTTGGTCGCGTGGCGGCGAGCATCCGGTCTGCCTGCCATCGCGATCAATTGGGGTCAGTGGTCTGACGTCGGTGTCGCCCGCTCGCTGACGTTCGGCGTGCTTGATCCCATCAGCCCTGCCGAAGGCGTCGAAGCCCTGGAGTCGCTGGTGGGCAGCGACCTCATCCGCGTGGGCGTCACACGGCTGCGTCTCGATCGCGCAGCGGCAGCCTTCCCCGAGATCCACAACCTAGGCTACTTCGCCGGGTTGGTCGAGGAGCTTGACTCAACCACCGCCGGCGGTGATTGGCCGGGTCTTGGCGCGCTTCGCGAACTCGATCCCGTCGAGGTCAACCGGATCGTCACCGACCGGTTGTGTGAACGCATTTCGGCAATCATGGGCTATCCCGACGAGTCGGCAATCCAGGCAAACCGGCCCTTGACCGAACTGGGAATGGATTCGCTCATGGCCGTGCGAATCAGGAACACCGCGCGCGGCGATTTCGGGGTGGAGCCGGCAGTGGCCCTTCTCTTGCAGGGAGCTTCACTGCAAGAGCTCACCACCGACCTCATTCACCAGCTGGGCCTCGACGGGCATGACAGCGGCGAGCGCCCCAACGCCCTTCGCGATCGCGCCCATCAACGAGCCGCGGCGCGCCAACAAGCCACGATGCGGCGAAAGGCAGGGCAACGAGTGTGAACAGCAATGCCGTCGCGGTCGTTGGTATGGCCGGCAGATTCCCAAGTGCCGATTCCGTATCAGCGTTCTGGCGCAACTTGCAGCGCGGTGAGGAATCGGTCATCACGCTGGCCGAGGACGATCTCATCGCGGCCGGCATACCGGAGACGGCCCTTGCGAATCCGGCGTATGTGCGGCGCGCGGCCCTCCTCGATGGCATAGCCGAGTTCGACGCGGAGTTCTTCGGTTTCACCCCGCAGGGCGCCCGGATGATGGATCCACAACACCGGCTGTTCTTGCAGTGTGCCTGGCATGCACTGGAAGACGCCGGATGCGACCCAGCGCAGTTCGACGGTTCCATCGGGGTGTACGGAACAAGCTCCGCGAGCGGCTATCTGCTCCACAACCTGATGTCACACCACGACCCGAACCGGATCATTGGACAGGGTGCCACCTTCGACATGATCAACCTGTCGTTGCAGAACGACAAGGATTATCTGGCCACCCGGGTGTCGCACCAGTTCAACCTGCGCGGTCCCGCGCTGTCCGTCCAGACGGCATGCTCGTCGTCGTTGGTGGCTGTTCATCTGGCGTGCCAAAGCATCTTGAGTGGCGAATGCGACATGGCTCTGGCCGGTGCCGCGTCGATCCGGGTGCCGCATCGCGTCGGATACTGGCACGACCCCGGCTCGATGGTCTCGCCGAGCGGTCATTGCCGGCCGTTCGATGTGAGAGCGGACGGCACGATATTCGGCAGCGGGGTCGCCATTGTGGTGCTCAAGCCATTGCAGGCCGCCGTCGAAGACGGGGACGGCATCCACGCCGTGATCAGGGGATCGGCGATCAACAACGACGGATCGACGAAGATGAACTACGCGGCGCCCAACGCCGCCGGTCAGGCCGAGGTCATCGCCGAGGCGCACGCGGTGGCCAACGTTGATGCGTCGACCGTCAGCTATGTCGAGACCCACGGAACCGGAACGCCTCTGGGCGACCCGATCGAGATCGAAGGGCTGCGACTTGCATTCGACGTTTCCACCGCGAGTAGACCCGGCCCGTGCGTCATCGGTTCGGTCAAGTCGAACATCGGTCACCTGGAGGTGGCATCCGGGATCGCGGGCCTTGTCAAGGCGATTCTCTGTCTTGAACACAAAGCACTTCCGGGGACACTGCACTACACCAGCCCCAATCCCGAACTGCGCCTTGACAAGGGGCCCTTCGTGCTTCGAAGCGAGTGCAGCCCGTGGGAATGGGATGGTGCCCGTCGCGCCGGGGTCAGCTCTTTCGGTGTCGGTGGCACGAACGCGCATATCGTTCTGGAAGAGGCGCCGACGGGATCGAAGCCTGACGCTGCGACGGGTCCACAGGTGCTCTTGATGTCGGCACGGACGGCCAAGGCCCTGCAACAGTCCCGCTCCGCCTTGGCTGCCGAATTGTCAGACCCCGAAGGCAATCTCAACTTGGCCGATGTCGCATTCACCCTTGCGGGCCGCCGCAAAGAGAACATCCGAATGGCGGCGGTGGTCGACGATCCGCGGGACGCGGCGGCGGTGCTGGTTGCCTCCGAGCACGACAATGTGTTCGTCGGTGAGTCGGCGTACAGCGACGAGTCGGACTCGGACGCAGTCGCTTTCATCTTTCCCGGTCAAGGCGCTCAGCACATCGGGATGGCGCGCGGCCTCTACGAGTCGGAGTCGGTGTTTGCGGAGCAATTCGATCGGTGCGCCGCAGGATTCGCCGAGGAAATGGCTATCGACCTCCGTGCCCAGGTATTCGACGGGACCGGACGGGATCTGGAGCGCACGGACCGCGCCCAACCTGCGCTGTTCGCCGTCGAGTATGCGCTGGCGATGTTGCTCGAGTCCTACGGCGTGCGCCCGACGGCCCTGGCCGGACACAGTATCGGCGAGTATGTCGCAGCCACCGTCGCCGGCGTCTTCGATCTCCCGACAGCGGTCAAGGCGGTGTCGGTGCGCGCGCGCCTGATGCATGCCGCACCTCGCGGTGTCATGATCGCAGTCCCGCTCAGCCCCGATGCGATCGCCGAGTACCTGCCGGGCGACATCGACCTCGCCGCGGTCAACGATCCAGGCAGTTGCGTCGTTGCCGGATCCGACGACGACATTCGCAAGTTCTCCCAGCGCCTCGCCGAACAGAGAATCGTGACTCGTCGGGTCCGCACATCGCATGCATTCCATTCCCGCCTGATGGAGCCGGTGATTGACGAGTTCAAGGGTTTCCTGTCGCGAATCAAGTTTGCCGAACCGCAGATTCCGTTGCTTTCGAACATCACTGGAACCTGGATGTCCTCCGACGAGGCGACAAACCCCGCGACGTGGGCCCGCCAGATACGGGCAACGGTCAGATTCGCCGATGAACTCGATGTGCTACTCGGTGATCCGGCCCGCGTTATGGTCGAAATCGGTCCCGGCGGCAGTCTGACGGCCTCCGCAACGCGCCACCCCCGCTGGTCAAGCGGACACCGTGCCGTTCGGCTGATGCGCCACCAGGCCCAGAATCGTAGCGATCGCGACACCTTCCTGCTCGCGCTGGGACAACTCTGGTCGGCGGGCATCGACGTCGACTGGACACCCCGGTTGGCCGATTGTCGGCCACAACGGGTTTCGGTTCCTGGTTATCCCTTTGAGCAGCAAAGGCATTGGGTCGAGCACAACGCAACTGTCGAGCGGGCAGCGGGCCCAGCTGCGACGGACGGTGCGGCGATGATGCCCTCCGCTGCGTCCTCCGCCAATTCACATGCGGCCACCAGCGGCGCGTCGCAGATGGAGGCGACGATGCAGCGCATCTGGTCGCGGTGCCTCGGTGTCGGCTCGATCGACCGGAACGCCAACTTCTTCGAACTCGGCGGCGACTCACTGATCGCCATCAGCGTCGCGATGAACGCCGCCAACGAGGGACTCGACATCACACCGCAGGACCTGTACGAGAACCAGACCGTGGCCGAGCTCGCCAAGAATTTGACCGCTCGATACGCGGCGGGCCTGGCTCGTCAGTCGCCGAATGACGTTGTGCATCCGCCTGTGCCACCCAACATCGCGTACTTCCTCGAGCACGGGCTGCGAGATGGGGGTCGGTGGCGCATTCCACTGATCCTGCGGCTGCACCCGGATGTCCAGGTGGAAGACATCCGGGCGGTGCTCACTGCCGTGACGAACCATCACGATGCGCTGCGCCTGCGGATCGTCGCGCACGCAGGAACGTGGGAGCAGCACGTAGGCGAAGCACAGGACTTCACCGAACTGGCCACACGATCGCTTCCCGATGGCGCGGCGGCCGGGAGCGCCGAGGAACGGGAGGCCGTGTTCGCCATCCTCAAGGAGCAGAATCGCGGCCACGATCTGTCGGACGCACCTCTGAGCGCCACGTATGTCCGCGGCGTCGCGAACGGCCCGTGCTATCTGGCGATGAGTCTGCACGGAATGGTGAGCGACAACGCGTCGCGGGACATCCTGTTTGCCGACATCTTCACGGCATTTGGGCAACGGCTGTCGGGCGACGACATTGCACTGCAACCGGTCACCACGCCGTGGCGGGAATGGTCACAACGTTGCGTCGCGCTCGCCATGCATCCCGCGGTCGTGGAAAGCCGCGACTTCTGGCTGAAGTGCGCGGCCAAAGCCACGCTGCGCGTGGCCGATTGGGAGTCGTCTCAACCGGGAGTCGACGACATGGTCAGAC
>DATFCF010000469.1:0-4459 GCA_035253445.1 Mycobacterium sp. | reverse complement strand
ATCATCGCACTGGGCATCCGAGCCGCGGGAGCGGCGACATCTGGCATTCAGCCACCATATCGACCTGCGGTTTCGGCCGACCCGTCGCATGATTGAACGGATGCCCGACCACAACTTCGCCCCAACACAGCTCGCTGCCCGCGCCGCATATCTGCTGCGCGGCAACGACCTGGGCGTGATGACCACCGCCGCCCCGTTGCTGTATCCGCACATGTGGAGCTGGGACGCCGCCTTCGTTTCCATCGGGCTGGCGCCGCTGAGCGTCGAGCGGGCCGTCGTCGAACTCGACACCCTGCTGTCGGCGCAATGGGGCAACGGGATGATCCCGCACATCGTCTTCGCCAACGGCGTCGACGGATATTTCCCCGGCCCAGCGCGGTGGGCGACCTCGGCCCTGGCCGCCAACGCGCCGCGAACCCGCCACACCTCGGGCATCACGCAACCACCGGTGCACGCCATCGCGGTGCAGCGCATCCTCGACCACGCCCGTACCCGCGGCCGGTCAACACGCGCGGTCGCGGAAGCCTTCCTCGACCGCCGCTGGGCCGACATGGTCCGGTGGCACCGGTGGCTGGCCGAAGCGCGCGACCAACACGAGCACGGCCGGATCACGCTGTACCACGGCTGGGAATCCGGCATGGACAACTCACCGCGCTGGGATAGCGCCTACGCCAACGTGATTCCCGGCAACGTGCCCGAATACCAGCGTGAGGACAACACGATTGTCACCGACGCCAGCCAGCGGCCGAGCGACTTCGAGTACGACCGCTACCTGTGGCTACTCGAAGAGATGAAGACAGCCCGCTACGACGACGCGTTGTTACCAAAGGCGATGAGCTTCGCCGTCGAGGACGTCTTCGTGTCGGCGATCTTCTCCGTGGCCTGCGACGTGCTTGCCGAGATCGGCGAGGATTACAAGCGGCCACATGCCGACGTCCGCGATCTGTATGCGTGGGCGCAACGGTTCCGTGAGGGTGTCGTCGAAACCACCGACGAAAGAACCGGTGCGGCAAGGGATTTCGATGTGCGCGCGGACAGGTTGGTGGCCACCGAAACCGTCGCGCAGTTCGCGCCGCTGCTGTGCGGCGGCCTGCCGCACGCCAAGGAACGGGCGCTGCTGCGGCTGCTGGAGGGCCCGCGGTTCTGCGGGCACCCGGACCTCAAGTACGCGTTGATCCCGTCGACGTCACCGGTGTCACGAGATTTCCGGCAGCGCGAGTACTGGCGCGGGCCCGTATGGCCGGTGATGACCTGGTTGTTCTCCTGGTGTTTCGCCCGACGAGGCTGGGCCGAACGATCACTGGTGCTACGCCGGGAAGGCCTGCGGCAGGTCAGCGACGGATCCTTTGCCGAATACTACGAACCGTTCACCGGCGAGCCGCTGGGCAGCATGCAGCAGTCATGGACCGCGGCAGCGGTCTTGGACTGGTTGGGCTAGTTATCGGGCGAGGCGTTCGAGCGGGGCCAGTGCCTTGGTCAGCGTCTCGCGATCCTCTTCGCTGAGCTTGCTCAGCAGTGCGGCGAGCTGGGCCTGGCGAGCGGCCAGCGACTCCCGATGCTGAGCCAGCCCACGCGGGGTGATGTCGACGAGCACGGCACGCAGATCCGACGGGTCGCGAGAACGTTTGACCAGGCCGAGCTTCTCCAACCGGCGGATCGCCACGGTGGTGGTCGGCGTACGGACCCGTTCATGCGCGGCCAGCTCGGTCATCCGGATCGGCCCCTGGTCGAGCAGCGTCAGCAGGATCGATAGCTGAGCAAGGGTCAGGTCGCCTGCCGTGGTGGGCAGCCTGGTGGTGTCTCCACGGCGCAGGACAGAAAACACCTTGGAGAGGACGCGGTGCAACTCACCGGCCAGCTCGGTGACCTGCGGTTCGGTCTCCACCATAATTCGCCAGTCTAACCTGTCGGGGGCTGCCAAGTTGCACGATGGCCCATTTGTTCTCACAAAACCTGTGACAAGAATCGGCGCAGCCGGTCCGTCTCGGCGGCGTCGAATATCTGCTCCGGCGGACCCGATTCGACAACCTGGCCATGGTCCATGAAAACCACGGCATCCGACGTCGACCTGGCGAACCCCATCTCATGGGTGACGACGACCATCGTCATGCCGTCCTCGCCGAGATCAGCGATGAGTGCCAGGATGCCTTTCACCAGTTCAGGATCCAGCGCCGAGGTGGCCTCGTCGAAGAACATCACCTGCGGCGCCATCGCGAGTGCGCGGGCGATCGCGACCCGTTGCTGTTGACCGCCTGAGAGGGTACCCGGCCGCACATCGGCCTTGTGCCGCAACCCAACTCGGTCCAGCTGGGCCAGCCCGAGCTCACGCGCCTGCTCGGCACTGAGTCCCTTGAGCCTGCGCGGCGCCAGCGTCACGTTGTCCAGCACGCTGCGATGCGGGAACAGGTTGAATTGCTGGAACACCATCCCGATGCGTTGCCGTAACTGATCGGGGTTGTCCTTGAGCACCGAGCGGCCGTCGAGCAGGATGTCGCCGCGGTCGGGTTCGTAGAGCCGGTTCAGCGTGCGCAACAACGTCGACTTACCCGACCCCGACGGTCCGATCACCGCCGTGCTGGTGCCCGCCGGCACGTCGATATCCACGCCCCGCAGCACCGCGTTCGGCCCAAAAGACAAGTGAATGTCGGTGGCGCTCAGCGAAACCGGCTCAACCGAGGTGGTCATCAGATCATCTCCTGGGAAGTCGACAGCTCCAGCGGATCTTCCTCGTCGGGTCTGCGGCCCCGCCGCAGCCGGCTGTCGATGAAGTTCACCAGATGTGTCAGCGGCACCGTCAACGCCAGATAGAACAATCCGGCGGCCACCAACGGCGACAGGTTGCCGGTCTGCGCGTTGAGGTCGCGGCCGACCTGGAACAGCTCGCGCTGGTTGGCGACCAAGCCGAGGAAGTACACCAGCGACGAGGCTTTCAACAGCGAGATGAACTGGTTCATCAACGCGGGCAGCACCCGGCGGACACCCTGCGGCACAACCACCAGCTGCATCGACGCCGCGTAGGAAAACCCGAGCGCTCGCGACGCCTCCAGCTGCCCGGGTTCCACGCTCTGGATGCCGGAGCGGAAGATCTCACCGACATAGGCCGCGGCCATCAAGCCCAGCGCGGCGATGCCAAGCGGATACGGGTTGTTGCCGGTCAATCCGCCCACCACCGGCCCGACGCCCAGGCCGATCAACAGGATGATCACCACCTCAGGCAGCCCACGGAAGATGTCGGTGTAGACCCGCGCTGGCCAGCGCAGCCAGCGTGCCCGCGAGATGCCTGCGACGGCCAGCGCCATGCCCAACACCAGGCCGATGACAGAGGCGCTGACGGTCAGGATCAACGTGTTCGGCAGGCCGGTCTTGAGTAGGTCAGGGATGGCCTGCTTGTAGAGCTCCCAGTCGAGAAACGAATCCTTCAGTTGCGACAGTGTCGACTTCGGTGCCGCTGCTTGCGAGGGCGCCGACTGATTCTCGGCGGCGATCACGTTGAAGTCCGGCAGCTGTGGCGCAGGCGCGGCTCTTGATCCGGGCTTCCAACCCGGGGGCAATGCGCGCGGCACCCAGTCGGAGTACAGCCGCGACCAGGTGCCGTCGGCGATGATCGCGTCCAGGCCCGAGTTCAACGCGTCGATCAGTGGCTTGTTGTCCGTGGCGACCGCCCAGGCCACGAAATTGTCCAAGCTGAAAGTGTTTTCGATGATCTCGGCGGGGTCGCCGGGCTGTACGGTGCCGGACGCCTGCTGCGACGGCGCGACCCATGCGTCGATCTGACGGGTCTTCAGGCTCGCGTACACGGTGTTGTAGTCGGGGAACTTGACCGGTTGCAGACCCAGCGTGTCGATGACGTAGGACTCCTGCACCGTGCCCTGCACGACCCCGATGCGCTGACCGCCCGCGAGCTTGTCGAAGCCGGTGATCGGCGACCCCGTCGGCACCACCAGCGAGAAGTAGCCGAAGTCGTAGCCGTTGGTGAACCCGACCGTGCGGCGACGCGCCTCGGTGGTGGTGATGGACGACGACCCGACATCGAAGCGCCGCGACGCCACCTGCGCCAGCAGGCCGGAGAATTCGGTGCCGACGAAGTTGATCTGCAAGCCAAGCTTCGTAGCGATCGCGCGCAGCAACTCGTTGTCGAAACCCGTGAATTGGCCCTGCGAGTTGATGCAGATGCTCGGCGGCGCATCCGAGAGGGTTCCGACGGTCAGTGTGCCGGGCACGCTGAGTCCCAGCGTGTTGACGTCGACGGCGGACAGCGGTTCGACGGTCGCCGTCGTGTACTTGTCCTCTCCAGGCCCTGCAGCAGAGGCGGCGAGATTCGTCGGCAAGGCGCTTGCGCTGTCGATTCCCGGTGGTGCGCACTGGTCGACGTTCGCGCCGGCGGGCGCCGCCAGGCCCATGCCGGCGATCAGCAGGACGGTGAGCGCCGCGACGCCACCTGCGCCAGCAGGCCGGAGAA
>DATFCF010000468.1:0-2080 GCA_035253445.1 Mycobacterium sp. | reverse complement strand
CTTTCGAGCGTCCGCTATCTACTCAGCAACCGGCTCGTCACCTCCGACAAGGACCAGGGGCCAACCTGGGACCGCAAGGCTTTCCTTGCCACCTGGATCGTCCTCATCGGCATACTCGCCGCGACGGGGAATCTGTCCTATCTCCCGCTGTTCTGGATAGTGCCCTACTTCACCACGTTCCAAATCATCACCTGGTTCATTGAGCTGGCTGAACACACGCCGCTTCTCAAGCACAGCGATCACAATCTGTACCTGTCACGGAACAGGAAAAGCCGTGGTATCGAATGGTTCCTGACGAGCATGCATGCCGAAAACTACCACCTCGACCATCACCTCGATCCACGCACACCCTTCTGGAATATGCGCCACGCCAATGCCATTCGGCGCCATTGTGACAGGCAGTACCGCCAATGGGACAACCAAGCCGGAGGGCTGTTTCAGAAGGGTAAGAACGGTCAACCGGGGGCAATTCGACGCATCATCGACAACACACCAGAGATGCCCGAGAGTCGAGATGCCGTGCCGTGTTGACGCCAACATCGCATCGCACCAATGAGACGATCACTAGGTGCAGCCATACAATGTGCGACCCCACAAAATATGCGCAGCCGACTGCCCCGTGTTCTGCTCACCCCCCCCAATGCGTCACTGTGACGAATTGAGGCCTTATGACTTTTGTCGCCGAATACTCCTGCGCTACAGGGAGTTTCGCGTCCGCGACGAGTAAGAACCGCGCTACTTCAAGCAGGATCACTCGAGTCACTTACAGTCGACTGAAATCGAATCCTCTAATACGGCGAGTCGCTGTTGCATCGCCGTAAATCGGTTGATGTGCCACTTCCCTATTCGCGGCCTAGGTCGTGAGAGTCGGACGTTAGGTGAAACGTTGGGCTTCGACGAGTGCCTGGCGGCCGGTGTGAGTCATGTCGAGATTCCATTTCCGCGGCTGCCTACGTCGAACTCGTTACGTCATAGTGACGAATAGCGTTGTGCCGCAACTGTTTTAGTCCGGCGTTTCGCCCCCACGCCGGACTTCGGACAGGAGCGCAGCACGCGGCACGATTCCCGCCACGGTGACGACTGCTGCGGTGATCAGCAGGATGGCTCCGATTGGCTCCGGCGCGCGCGCCCCGAACATCGCCGACGCCATCAGTACGCACGTTGCCACAAAGTGCGTTCCTTGGACGCCCATGTACCAAAAGTAATGGTGTGCGAGCCAAACCCAGATGAACTTCAGCAAGCCCTGTTCCCGGACCGAGCCCAAGCGCTGTTTTCGCGCCGCGAAGATCTCCGCCTTTCGCGCTGCGCGACGCTGCATGTATCTCGCGATCGCCTCAGTCAACGCCGACGGGTCAAGAGGTCCCCGGTTGCCGCTCGGCGTAGTCGGAAAATCAGGTGGACAGCCTAGTGCAATAACTGCGCTCGGTGGGCGCCTATGGCTTTGAGCTTTGCAATTTGGATCGACCAGACCAGGACCTGCAGGGCCACGTAGCTCACGATCATGAGCACACCTACCGGGCGTTTCAGATATGACTGCTCGGGTAGGTAAATCGACTGCAGCACCAGCGCCACGACAACGTACAGGAAGAATCCGATGTGGATGATCGCCAGCCGAAACATCTGGCGGTCGGCCGGAATGTGGTAAACCGCAGCTACCTTGTCGGCTATGTAGTCGGCTCGTCGCATCAGTACCTCGTGCTGGTTGGGCTGCCGCTCAGCATCGACAGCCTTCACATTTTCCATATGCTTGCGAAGTCGCCACGCCCAGAACCTCGGAGGCGTAAACGGCAATCCCACCAACGTCCCCAACAGGGACAGCGCGCCGGTAACTACGGTCAACGTTGTCAGTACCCAATCCACCGCCCGATGGTATCTACACCGTCACCACGACGTCGTATGGTCAAGCGTTCCGCAGCGATTGCCGCTTGGGGTCGAAGCCGTCTTGCTGCGCCGTCCGGTAACCGCGGCGGGCCGCTGGCCGAACGCCTCGCGGGCGTGCACACCACGACGTTAATGACGCGGTGATGGTTGATGGAACTGTTCGGAAACTGATTCGGAGGCGTTCCGCAACATCGGTCAG
>DATFCF010000467.1:0-7353 GCA_035253445.1 Mycobacterium sp. | reverse complement strand
GCACGGGCCGTGGGTCGCGGTGGCCGCGCCTGGTGAGCGGATCACCTCGCTGGACGCCAACGGCCCCGGATTGATCAACGCCCAGCTGGGTCAGCAGGGTTTGGCACCACTGAATGGGACGAGTTTTGCCGCACCATTCGTGTCCGGTGTCGTGGCGCTGATCAGATCACGGTTCCCCGAGTTGAGTGCCGGGCAGGTCATCGACCTCGTGAAGCGGACCGCACGCACGCCCGGCGGCGGGCCGAACCAGGCCACCGGGTACGGGGTGGTCGATCCGGTCGCCGCGCTGACCCACCAGCTGGCGCCGGCGGACGGCGCGCCCCAGCGGGGCAGCGGAACTCCGGTCAGCGGGCCGCCGCAACCGGATCCGGACAACCTGCGGGCCCGCGCGATCGTCCTCGGCGTCACCGCGGTCAGCTTGGCGTTGATGGTGGCCGCCGTCACGCTCGCGGCGGCCCGGCGGCGCGCTCGCTGAACGCCTACGTACGATCGGGAACGAACTCGACACCGCCGGATCGTGAGGGAGAGGGAGGCCGCACGAGATGCCGACGAGCGGCGAGCCCGGTTCGCCTGACGACGCAGCGTCGATGCGATATGACGAGGTCGACGCGCGCGCCGCGGCTTTGCAGGAGCGGATCGCGGCAGGACAAGCCGACGAGAGCGACACGGGCCCAATTCCGATCCACGACAGTGCGCCGTTGCCGGCAGACGAGGCCGCCCACAGGCCACCGAAGCGTCGCTTGGCGCCTCCGCCGTGGCAGCTTCACACGACGATAGGGTCACGAGCGTTCGCCGAGCGGTTCGAGCCGGACAACGTGCCGCCCGCAGGGCGCACCGATTCGTCCGGCCACGACATCGAGCACGCCTCGGATGAGGTCGAGCCCACCGGACCGCCTTCCCGGGAAGCGGATTGGCAAGTGCGGCCGCAGGAAGCGCCGCTACCGCCGCCGCTACCGCCGCCGCTCCCACCGCCGCCTCCGCCACCGGGTTGGATGCCGCCGCCTGGCTGGGTTCCGCCGCCACCGCCGGGCTGGACGCCCCCGCCGCATGAGCAGCACGCTGCGCCTGCACCTCCGAACGCCAGGCCGGTACCGGGCTTTCGCGTGCCGCCGTCGCTTGACCAGGCCGAGATCGTCCACCGCACGCGCAATGCACCGCAGACAGGATGGCGCCGCGCCGTACATCGCGCCACCGGCGGTCACCTAAATCCCGGCGAGTCTCGCAAGGAGCGCAAGAGGGAAGACTTGCTCGCCCAGATCCGCCAGCCCGTCCTCGGTGACTTCCGCATCGCAGTGCTGTCAATCAAGGGCGGCGTCGGGAAGACCACCACTACGCTGGGACTCGGATCCGCACTTTCGCTGATGCGCAACGACCGCGTCATCGCCGTCGACGCCAACCCGGACCGCGGCACGCTGGCAGAGCGGGTCCGTGACTCGTCGACTCAGTCGACCGTGCGTGATCTGTTGTCGGATCCCAACATCAAGCGCTACGCCGATGTGCGCAGCCACACCCGGATGGCCGGCAGCCGGCTAGAAGTGTTGGCCAGCGAGCAGGAACCCGCGGTGTCGGAGGTGTTCGGCGAGGCGGACTACCGGCGCACCGTAGACATCCTGCGGCACTACTACAACATCATCCTGACTGACTGCGGCACCGGAATCATGCATTCGGCGATGGCAGGCGTTCTGGACCTTGCGCACACCATCGTCCTGGTCAGTTCGCCCGCGATCGACGCCGCGCGCAGCGCGTCTGCAACCTTGGATTGGCTGATGCAGCACGGCCACTCGGCGCTGGTCCGCGAGGCGCATGTGGTGCTCAGCGCATCACGGCCGGGCTCCGCGGCGGTGAAGCTGGACAAGGTGTATGAACATTTCGAAGCGCGTTGCCGCTCTGTTCATCTCATCCCATTCGATCCGCACTTGGCCGAAGGCGCCGACATTGACTTCGGTTTGCTGCATTCGTCCACTTCCGAGGCCTACCTAGAGCTGGCCGGTGCGGTGGCGGAGAAATTCCCCCGATTGCGAGGACCGCGTCATCGGCGGGTATGACGTTGCCAGTTAGTTTGCAGGCAAAGGCGATTCGGTAATTGTCGCAAACGAAAACTCGGAAGTGCTTGTGGCGCAACAAAAAAATCTGGCGAACAAGTCCGTTCTCAACTCCCAAGGCGGCACGCAAAGTCTTAGGATGACTTTCTGAGAACCGCACAATCGTTTCTTTTCAGTCACGCGCGCGCAAACGGGTGGATGGGGCTTTCGATGACGTTACATGTGGAGATGGAGCGGCTGGCAGGTCTCGGGCCGGTCTTACAGGGGTTGGCCGGTGAGGCAGCAGGATTGGGCCCGTCGGCCCCGTTCTGCCCAGTGCAGGGTATCGAGCCGGCGGTATTCGAAGCCGTCGATATTGCTCAGGACTTGGTCGATACGGCCTTGTTGGCCGCATTGAAGGAACGGTTGTCGGAAACCGGCGAAATCATGGTGAATGTGGCCAACCAGTTCCGAAACGCTGATGAGGAGGCGTTGTCAGTGGCGACGGAGACCTACACCGAGGCCACGGGTGACTGGGTGGTGCCAGAGGTGCCGCAGTGAGCCTTACCCGCACGCAGATCGGATCGTGGGATCCGTCGGCGCTGACCACCATCGGCAACAACTGGAAGTCGATGGCGACGGACGCCGAAGGATTGTTCAATCGGTACAAATCCGCGGTGGAGAACGTGCATGGCGGCCACTGGCAGGGGTTGACCGCCGAAGCGGCGTTGAACCGAGCCGAAGCGGATCGGCGCGCGGCCGTGCGGGTGGCCGATCATCTGGAGCGGGTGGCCCAGATCGCCATTGACGGCTTCCACAAGGTGAATCCGCCGCTGCAGAGGGCGCGCACTGCGATCTCGGGTGCGGAGAAGGCCGGCTTCACGGTGTCCGAAAATCTGACGGTTTCGCGGGCGGGCACCGTCACGCAAGAACAACTGGCAGCGATGGCGCTGTGGCAGCGCGCGATCACCGATGCCGCCAACGACACGGAGGCGGCCGATACCCAGGTGAAGGGTGACCTGAACGCGGAGCGGGGGCTTCTGCGCGCGGTTTTCACATCGCCGGCGACCTTGGGGGCCGATCAGGGCAGAGACGATGCCCGGCAGATGCTCAACGATCCGTCGCACCTGACACCCGAACAGATCCAGCGACTCGTCGAGGCGGGGTCGCTGACGCAGGATCAACTAACCGACCTGCAATCGGGCGATATCACAGATATCCCGGCATCACAGATGGAATACATCAATGCGCTGGCGCGCTCGCTGGACGGCAAATCGGCCCAAGAGATCGAGGACATGCTGAACAAGCTGCCGCCCGAAGCCCGGCAAGGGGTGGCAAACGCACTGCAGCTGCTGTCGAACACCGGCGTGACCGCCAACGTGCGTGGCGATGGGGAAATCCCCACCAACGGCAGGGCGGATCTGTTGCCGCACAAGATGTATGAGAATCTCACACGCGACGACCTGACGACCAACAGCTGGGAGATCGTCGGGCAGTGGGGCTACAACACGTGGAACCTCAACGGGGTAGCGGATAATCAGGCCGCTGCGCGCATCGCCGACATGGCCAGTCCCGGGCTCAAGCAAAACACAGGGTTTGACCGTGCGGTCCTCGACGCGGCGGGCAAGTATCTTCACGCGCAGAACGCCGCGGACAAGGACGATTTGTTCTTCGTCGACGGCCGCGGCCATGATTTCGAAGGACCGTTGACAGAGCAGATGTTTCAATCCGTGTCCGACGACAGGGCTGCGGTGGCGGATGCGGTGGAAGGCCGCGAAGGTCAAGCGTTGCTCTCGGACGTATTCACCCATGAGTGGACGGATGACGGTAAAGCGATATCGGATCTGTTCGACATCAGCGTCCAGGACGCGGTGCCCGAAGCAGGCAACCGCCCCGATGAAGCACTCGCAACGCATTCCGGTGACATCGCCGAAAGCGTGGCCCGCTACATGTCCGACCACTCCAGCGATCTGTTGCGTATGCCGGATGATGTGAGCACATCCGCCGGTGAACGCAACCCGGAGCTCCTGAAGAATGTCGCGCACGATCTGGCGCCGTACTACAGCACCTTCGCCGGTTCGGAGACGATTCCCGACGTCGGCCATTTCGAGACCACCAACGATCTGGCCGACATGTACTCGGTGCTGGCCTCCAATCCGGACGCGGGAGTGGCGGCGGCGCAAGCCACCTTCGCTCAGCAGAGCGTCCTGGCCGCCGAGTACGGCTCCGGCAACGGACCCAGCACGTATGCTCAGGTCGCCGGCCAGATGCAGCAGGCGCTGCAAGAGGGAACGGCGGATGCGCAGCGGACCCTCGATCAGGGCGATGTGTACAAAGCCAATTGGGACAAGGCGGTGGAAAGCGCCGGCTGGGACAGCGCACGAGCCTCGGCAAGCGCTGTCGCGGACATGGCGGGCCTGAAACCGCTGAAGTACCTCATCGATATCGCCGGCGCCGGGCTCAAGCCGGCCGTGTTGGGCATCGTGGACCCGGGTGCTGTCGTCGATCCCGGTAATGCCGTACCAAACCAGACCGCGCAGAGCCTGGTCGACACCAGCACCACCACGCAGTCCATCATCAACGGCCGCGTCGCGCTGGAGCCATCCCTCGTCAACGATCCCGCATTGCAGGACTTGCGCGAGGTCAATCCCAATACCGGCGAGGCGTACATCAAGGTCGACAGCCTCAACGATCAAGCCAAAGTTCAGCAATTTCTGTACTCGCATTACGGCATCGACGTGAAAGCCTGGAACGACAACTTCAACAGCGGCATGAACGCCGGCGTCGTCCAAGTCGCCGGACGGCCCCCGCAATAGTGAGCGTGCGGCAGGGTCTCTGCCGGCTATCTCTTGTCGCTACAGCCGTTTTCGGCAGTGCGTGTGGACAGCAGTCCGGCGTGACGCCGACGGTGCCGGATGCCGGGGACAAGTTCGCGCGAACCCAGTACACGGTGATCTGGACCGATCCCGCCGGTGTCGACCTGATGTCGCCCGAGGGCACGTACATCCGTGCGAGCGTCGAATCCCTTGACGTCAGTGCAACGAATGGCAACGCGGACGCCGCGGCGCCCGGGTTCTGGGACACGCTTTCAGGGAATGCCACAAAAGAGGCCGGTGACTTCTTCGCGATGGGACCCGCCCAGCCGGAGTACGGCATCAAGCGCTACGAGATCCTCGACAAGGTCGATAGCGCCAACTCCACCACCGTGACCGTGTGTTCCTACAACCAGCAGGTCGGGCACCACAAGGACGCCGAGGAGTACGAGTTCGGCGGAACCGGCCCTTTCGGGCTGGTCCTCACAATCGAGAAGGTTGGCGACAAGCCGCCGCCGGCCCGTCAGTCGGGTCCCGAGACTTTCATGATGACAAAGGTTTTCGGGAGCTGGCGAACCACCAGCTGGCAGGTCGGATACTTCTCCGGCGGCGATCCTTGTGCGGGGCGGCCGTTGCCGGGTGTTGCGCCGGAGTCTTGGCCGCGAACGCGGGGCGGCGGGCCATACACGGCCACCGAAGTTCCAACGGCGCCAAGCCATCCGGGGTGGCCCGGGCCCGGCGGCCTCTAAGAACGCCGGGACTGCGGCCAGAGCATCCGGAATTCGTTGCCCTGACCGCAGTCTCGATGCGTTACGTGCTAGTAGCCGCCGGCAAGGTGGGAGTCGAGCGCCCGGGCGTCTTCCTGTGACTGGTTGCCGCCGGACCGGGTTTGCGTGATCTCTGCAAGGACGCTGTCCATCATCTGTGAGATCTCAATGTGCTTCTGCTGCAGCGCCGCAGCTGCTTGGCCTTCGTAAACGCCCTGCAGCGCCGCGAAGACTTTGTTCACCTCGTCGCGCAATGCTTGTGCATCGTTGGTCGCGCCCTGAATGTCGTCAAGGGAGGCGTAGTTGGATCCGTAGTCGTACCGAATGGTGTCGCTCATCGTCAAAGACCTTTCTTCTAGTCGGTGTCGTGGGTGACGATCGTGCGGATGTCCGACTTGCCCTTTTCCGCGACCTGCGTCAGGGCGGTGATGACGGTGTTGAAGTCGTCATTGTGCTGCGACATGATGCCGTTGAACGTGTGCGCCTTGCCGCCGAGCCACGAACTGGCGGTCATGGTCTGGGTGGTGTCCAGGATCTTGCCGGCCAGTGTCCTGGCAGTGATCATCGCTTCGTCAACTTGCTGGATCTTCAGCTCGGCTTCCGCAGGCGTCAGGCTGAGCGTCATTTACTTCCTCCTCATGTAGGTTTCGGCGCGAATCGCCGGACGGTGGTCGAGATCTCGCAACTGAGCGCTCTTTCGGAACTAAGACTCCTCCCATCTGTCGGTGGAAAGCTCGACAAGCTGGCCGATTGCCTGCTTGATGGTGTGGTCGGAGCCCGCCTTGATGGTGGCCCACAGCTGGCCGCTGGGTGAGGCGCTCGGCGCGCCGACGATGCGGCCGCGCTTGGTGTAGAAAACGCCAACGGCGGCGGGGCAGCGCGAGATTCGATCCTCGTCACGGTCGAGTACGTAGTACACGATCTCGGCAAAGGCCAGCCGCGAGGCCAACGCCGAGCCGAGCAGCATTGCGGTGCGCGCTTCCGCGCCCAGCGCTCGAATGCGGTCGGACAGCAGCGCCGCATCGTGAGTGCCCGACAGCGCTTGGCTGACCGCATCCAGCGGTGCGCCCACCGCAGCGATGTCTGCGGCGGAGGACACGGGCAGATGACGCAGCAGCGCGCCGACGGCCTGGTTCTGGGAGGCCAACCCCCCTCCGTTCTCAAGGATTTCCAGGCTGATCTCGTTGCCGATGCGCCGTGCCGAGATGCATCGCTGGCCTTGACGGACGATCGCCACCCGGGCCGGGCCGTCGGGCGTGACGACGCGCATCGCGAACTCCCGGTCGGGTCGTTGCAGCGCCCCAAGCAGCGGCGCGAGTTCGGGTGTCAGTTCGCCGTCGCAGATCAGGCCCCGGTCGGTCAGCGCACGGGTGGCATGGTCGACTGCCGCGACGAAGGCCGTTTCGGTGCGGTGCCGCGGCCGCACACCCAACACGACCGGCAGCGCTTGGATTCCCACCAGGGAGGCGATGACCTGCAACTCGTCGTCGGTGACGGTGAAATGCGGTGTCAGCGTTGCGGTCACAGGTTCAGCCCCCGGTCAACCCCGATCACCGGCGGAGACACCCAGCGGCCGTCCACTCGTTCCAGTGCGCGCTCCGGCTCGTCGGCGAAGCCCTCTGTCTGCGGTGGTGTATCGGGCACCGCAAGTTCATCGAACACTGCGGTGTCGGGTCCCCAGCTGACGCTGGACACCATGAACGGCGAGTCGTTCTGCGCGGCGGCGGGCAGCCACGACTGCCCCGAATCCGA
>DATFCF010000466.1:0-2929 GCA_035253445.1 Mycobacterium sp. | reverse complement strand
AGGGTGGGTCGGGAATTGTGTTCTGTATGAGCCTTCGGTCTTCTTTATCCTGGTCACAGGATTCGATGACCACATTCGAGACCGCCAACGTGGCAAGGTCGCGCATTGCTGCTGCAAGCGTTGTGTCGCGGGCCTCGCGGTCTGTCGCCTTTCTCGAGTCCATGACGTAGATCGTCGAGTGCACAGAGAACTTGGCCACACCGGCGACGATGCTCGGTCCGTACTTGTTGCCGACCGTCGACATGTGGATACGAGAGTGACCACTCGGACGCAACGCGTTCAACTGCTTGCGCAACGGTTCCAGATCTCCGATGGCGACGGTTGCGGCACACAACGCGTACCGACCACGGCGCGATTCATCGATGAACGCGTGTTGCGCTCCGTGAATCCTGTTGCCAATTGCAGCTGAACCTGACCTGCCGGATCGCTCTCGTCTCTTGCTCATGGGGCGATCCTCGCCTTCCCGAACCAGCTTGTCATCGAGTAATTGGGTATCCACTAGCGGATCAATGGGTATCTCGTAGCGGCACGTATAGTAACAAGTTACTAGGTATCAATATGCTGCCAGCAGATACCCTGCTAGCAGATACCGTTGGGGCTATCAGATGAGGAAATTGAAGGTCACTCTCGGCATCAACGCCGCGGAGTTGAGCCGTGCGGTTGAGAAAACAGAACGTCAGGGCGCATACGCCGACCGACGGAAGGCGAATTTGACGAAGATTCGCGAAGACCGCCTCAAGGGCCTGGCAGCCCGAAAGGCGTCTATCGAGAGCGCCACCACGCTCTACCGGTCCCTCGACAGCGGCGACCAACCGATTGTGCGCATCAGGTCCACGTTCATCCGATTGCCGAGGCCGGGGCGGCCGCCACGGGATACATCCCGGCCTTACGCTGAAAATCGGGATCTGGATGTGGACACGCGCCCACCTCTGACAAAGCTCATTCACCGGCCGAGCAATGCTCTCCAGGTGATGATGACGGCGATCTACCTCGCTCATCTCGAGCACAAACCCGGAGAGGTTGTGACCAACCCACGACGCAATAACTTCTCGGAGGGCTGGGTCGACCTCAGCGGATTGATGGACCGAGCCGCCAACTCGAAAGAGAACAACCTCCGCGTCACCCGCGCATTGAGGAAACTCGCAAACGCTCGGCTGGTCACAGTTGGGCCCCCTGGTCAGCGGGACCGATTCGAGGGCTTCAAGCTGAAGCGCGAGAACGGGAAGGGCGACAAGGACTACAAGGTGCCTGGTGAATCGCTTATGCTTCGCCAGGCGGCCCTCCTACCGGCGGAGTTCTTCTACTACGGGTGGCATCTCGTACTGACACCCGAAGAGCTGGCGACCTTCCTAGTAATCGTGATGGAAACTCAATTCCGGGCCCATCACCCGCGGTCCGTACTGATAGGGGATCAGGGCATCGGCCTGTCTCGAAAAGTTCGGTGGCGTGACTACGGACTGGCAAGCGAGGCGTACAACTCGATCCACGAGTTGAAGGAGTTTGGGCTGATCGACCTGGTCGACCCCATGGTTGGGCGTAAGGGCGGCAAGGTCAAAGATCCAAAGGCACTCGACATGCGCGCATACCGTCTGATCTGGCCACCATCACCCGATGCGACCGCGGTACCCGGCCCGGCATTCGATGTAGTCACGAATTGCCTGACAGAGAACCCCTCACCACCTCGGACAGATACGTAGGCGTCCGTCGACGCTGACACTCCCGGCTCGCGGGGTCAGGGCAGCATCACAGCATCACAGTCGCGGACCTCGACGCTCGTTCTCGATGTGGACCGACGTCGCGATACTGCGTTCCTGGTCGACCGCGGCCCGCTGTCGATGCTCACGTTGCTGTTGCTCGTGGAAGGCGGTGACGTGGTCGTGGTAGGTGTCGATGCCGTCATGCACGGTGTTGAAAGATGCCCGCTCATTTCGGTCATCCGGCCGGTCACCGGCCACTGAGATGGTATCGGTGATGCCGTAGGCGTCGCGGTAGGAGTGAATTTCGGCGACGGTGCGGTCCCAATGTGCGGTGAGCTCAGCCTCTGTGGGCCGAGGTCCAAAGTGTTCGGTGAACGCGAAGTCACCCTCTAGGACAGCGGGCTCGCCGGTCGGGATGTGCTCGGCATCGGCCGCGATCCTATTGATGACTGCGGTGTGCTCGGTGGCGATGTCGGTGTATTGGTCGTGGAGCAGGGCTGCGAGGTCCGGATCGACCTGGTGTGCGTCGGCTGCGGGGGAGGCCACCCAGTGCGGAGCATTCTGGCCGACAGGTGCGTGACCGGCGGGGGCGAGGTCGTCGAGGGCTGCGAGGATGCCTGGCGCCAGCGACGTTGGATGGGTTGAGGCGGTGAGGTGCTCGCATAGTGAGGTCAGGTCATAGCCGCCGAGGGTGGTGAGTTGACGCATCCGCCCGACGACTTCCATCCACCGAGGATCCTCAGCCCGGTCGGCCAGCGCGGCCGCGATCGCGAAGTGTTCGCGAAGCACCTCCCCGTGCTCGGCGAGCCAGGCGAGGTCGGCATCGCGGGTGGCGGTCTCGAGTGCGAACGCCATGTCGCGGGTCAGGTTCATCGCTGTGACGGTCTCTCCGCGTGCGTCGAGCTGGCGGGCGTGCCAGGCCAGGACGTCGGCGGGTACGAGCCCGGCGAGCGCGGCCCGGCGGAGTTGACGCCCGAGTCGCTGGGCACCAGCTTCGCTGGCCAGGCGATGCGCAGTCTCGGGGTCGAACACCGCTTCTGCGGGCCGCCGGACGCGGTCGACATCGAGCTTGGCCTGGGTGTCCTGGTACCGACGAATCTTGGCTCCGATGCCGTTCTCGTCGTGTTCAGCGGCGGGGCGAGCCTCGGTGTAGAGGTCGGCGACGGTGCGGGCGTAGTCGTCGAGTTCCTTGTCGGTGTGCGGGGTCCGGAACGGCAGCGGGGGGAGTGCCG
>DATFCF010000465.1:0-9540 GCA_035253445.1 Mycobacterium sp. | reverse complement strand
CGTGAAGCGGCTCGTGGTAGGTCCATGCCACGTCTTTCGGTCCGTCGGGCACCGAGTAGTAGGACGCGCGGCCTTTGTAGGCGCAGTAGCTCACGGTGTCGCTGGGCTCGAGTCGGCAGACGACGTCCTCGCGGGGCAGATAGAAACGCACCGGCAGCAGCGTTTCGAACAACAGCATCGGGCGCGACGATTCGGCCAGCAGCCGGCCGTCGGATTCGACGCGGATGTGGCGGCTGCTGCGCAGCACGTCGATGCGGCCGAACGGATCGTGCGGGTGGCTGACGATCGGCTCGTCTTCCTCTCGCCATTCGAACGCGGTGAATTCGAGGATGACGTAGTCGGCGAGGTCGGGATCGTCGGGCCGGAACGCCGCGGCGGCACCGGTGTCGTCGCCGGTGATGACGTCGAAGGCGGTGCCTGCGCAGGAGTGCGCGTCGAAGGGCACCGTCGGGTCGAGGATCGGTCGCGAGCTGATCGCAGGCAGCCGCACGCCGGGTTCCGATGTCGTCGGCCGGGCGGCTCCGAAGTCCTCGTCGGCGCCGGATTCCGCACCGGCAGGCACCAGCTGCGCCGACAACGCCGTCAGCGGCACCGCGTATGTCGGGACGACGCGCCGCGGCTCCCACACGAGCCGGGCGTCGCGCGTGTCGGCGACGGGTTCCCCGCCGAGGAAGACCCGAATCCGTTTAGCGGTCGGCTCATACCGCAGCGCGCTGAGATTGCCGCTGAGCAGGTCCATCATCCTGACGGCCATGGCTCCACGCTACTTCTTGGGCGGCCGCAGCACACTCATTGCCAATCGCACGACCGGCCGCGGGAGGCGATCCTTGGCATTCAGTGCGGCGTTGGCGACCTGAGTACGCAGGGGCGTGCCGCGGCCGAACATCTTGTTCAGCGGTCCGCCGGTGGGTTCGAGCTCGATGTGCAGCGGCGGCTTTCCGTCGGCGGCGCCGAGCGCATTGGAGATGACGATGCGCTGAATTTCGCTGGTGCCTTCAAAGATGGTGTACAGCTTGGCATCCCGGTGCCACTTCTCGACGGGATGGTCTTTGACGTAGCCCCAGCCGCCCATGGTCTGGATGGCGCGCTCGGTGGTGCGGACGGCGACTTCGCTGGCGGCGAGTTTCGACATGACCAGGTCGTGCTGTGCGGCGGTGGGCGTGAGATCGAAGCTCATGGATAGTCGAGTACCCACTAGCGTGAAGGCGAATGAAACTCGCGGTTCTGCGTCTTCGGCAGCGCGACGGAGTGACGTGCGGTCCGACCGTCGCGGTGGTCGCAGGTGCCCAGTTGGACCCGCGATACCGGGCCGCGCTATTGGCGTCCGATGCACATGCCGCCGACGAGCAGGCGCGTGTGCACGCCGAGGTCAACCGGGTCTGGCCGCGCAGGCTGGGCACGACGCCGACCGGAATGGCCCGCGCGATGAGTGCGCACAGCTCCATCCGGTATCGCTGGCGGCTGTTTCGCGGCCGGCGCGACAAGCTGTCCGACGTGCTGTCGGCCGTCGACGCCGGTTGGCCCGTCGCCATGCTCATCGGGCGTTTCATCCCTCGGCATTGGGTGCTGATCGTCGACGCGACCGGGCCGCGGTTGCAATGCTACGAACCATCGTCGGGGGAGATGCGCACGGTGGACGTGGACGCTGTCCGCGCTGCCCAGATGGTTGGCCTGGGTTACCGGCGTCCGTTCGCGTTCGTGTTGCCGAGGACGGTCCCCGGCACTTAGCCACTTCAGCCTGGATCCGAGCAGTTACTCGAACGTATGATCGAACAGTGGGCGAGCTCCAGTCGATCGGCTACAACGGGCAGCCCGTGCAGCAGGCCTTCCGCCGGGTCGACCCGGCGGTCGTGGTGCTCGTCGACCTCGCCGCGCTGTTTCCGCGTGAACCCCATCGACACGGTGGCTACAACCCATCAGGACTCCAGATGCACGCCGTTGTCGAGGGCCGGCTGACGTACTGGGCGATCTGCGAGCAGGGCTACTGGTGGGGATTGGTCACCTACGACATTGCCTACGGCCCCCGGCGCAAATCCGTCACACACTGGATCCCGGCGTGGATGCTCAAGCGCAAGGTCTAATGCACTACGGGGGCATCGTCGTCACCATCCTCGTCTTCGTCGGCACGGTCCTGGTCTTCGACCAGGTACTTCTCGGGATGGTGATAGTTGTTCACGCGTGCTTGGCCGGCATCGAGGTTCGGCGGCGGAATCCATTCGATACGGCCGTCTTTGCGTTTTCGGGTGGTCCAGCCGCCCTGTTCGATCATGCGGTTGTCGGGGCCGCACGCCAGGGTGAGCTTGTCGATGTTGGTTGGCCCGTCCTGCGCCCAGCCGTCGACGTGGTGGGCTTGGCACCAGTATCCGGGCGCCGTACATCCGGGTCGGGTGCAGCCGCGGTCACGGGCCAGCAACACGATGCGTTGCCCCGCGGACGCGAAGCGCTTCGTATGGCCGAGGTAGAGGGCTTCGCCGGTGTGGTTGTCGAATATCGTCAGATAGTGGTGGCTGTCGCTCGCCAGCCGGATCATGTCGGACATCGGCAGCAGGGTGCCGCCTGCGGTGACAGCCGTTCCGGCGGCGGACTGCAGTTCCTGCAGCGTGGTGGACACGATGATCGTGCACGGCAGTCCGTTGTGTTTGCCCAGCTCACCCGAGGACAAGACGCTTCGGCCCATCGCCTTGAACGCGTCGTGGTTGCGCTGCCCCTGGCTACGCAGATCTCGCTGGGCCGTATCGTCGTCCGGTTCACCATCCACGCAAGGTGTTTCGTCGTCCGGATTGCACATGCCCGGCGCCGCCCATTTGGACTGCACCGCCTGGAGTGTGGCGGCCGCCTCGGGATCGAGTAGCCCGTGGCACTTGCTCATGCCGTCGGGGCCTTGGCGCTCAATGGTGAAATACCGACGCCGCGCGCGATCGACGTCCGTGGGTGGCTCGCCGTCTTGATTGAGCAGGAACGCCAAGCGTTCGGCCGCGGCACGGAACTCAGTTGGGCCAAGCCCGGCGGCAGTGTTGGCAAGGTCAGCTTCCGCGGCCTCGCGAGTCTGATAGTCCACATGGCTGGGGAGGTTGTCGAAGAATTTGCCGATGATGCGCAGGTGTTCGGGCCCGATCAGACCACGAGCTTGCGCCTCGGCGACATTTGGCAACTGCGCCGGCAACGGCTCACCGGTCATGGCGGTGCGCGGCCCCAGCGACTCGGCCGCCTTGATGCGTCGACCTGCCTCTTGGTCGCTGATCCGCAAGAGGCGGGCCAGTACATCGGTCAGATTCTTACCGCCGAGCGCTTTAGGGTCGGCCTCCGCGGCCAGGCGATTGATGATCTGATGGTCCACTACGGGTTGGCGCCGAGCCACCACCTCGCGGCGGCACTGCAAGGCGAGCAGTTCGGTGACGGTCAGCGCGTCCAGTGACAGCGCGGCCACCTTCTCATTGGCGGCCTCCCACTCGTCGTAGACCGCCATCACGGTCTCGCGATCCGACCCGCTGCTCGTGCTCATCTGACTAGCCGGCCGCCTCAGCTATGCGGCGCCGGGCTTCACCGGGAGAGATCCGTAGCTTTCTGGACAGCACGTCGGCCCACGCCCCGCCGAACGGGGTGGGGTCTCCTTCGCTGACCAGCCGCCCGATCAGCTTCCGATCCAGGGCGATCCATTCCTTGTCCAGTTTTTCCAGACGCACGAGGAGCGCTTGGCCCTCCGAGCGGGACAGCGTTTCCAGCGGAAACGCAGCTACCGCTTTGTAGCCAGCCTCAATCGCGTCGAGTGCCGCAACGATCGCTTCTCTATCCGAACGCATGTTCGAAGACTACCGCCGCATACCGACACGTGACGAAAAGTTACCCCCAGGCCAGCACGAAGCCGGCACAGGAATTCGTAGTGTTGATCAGGCATGCCCGGCAGCTATGCCGACCACAAAGTCGTAGCGGGCCTAGGCCTCGTGACCGGGCTCCAGATCGCGGACATCGGAGAATGTGGCGAGTTGTTCGAAGGTGTCCGGGGCGTTGCCCGCGACGGGGTCCAGCAGGAATCCGACATGATCGCCGAGGTCGTAGCGGTTCAGTACCGTCCCGCCGAACCACCCGGCCGCGTCCTCCAGAACCGGTAGGCCGTGCGGACCGGGCCGCCAGTTGCATCGCGCGAATTTGTCGATCTCGTCGCCGGTCTCGCTTCCGAACAACCTCGCGAGCTCGCAATGGTGCCGGGGCACCAGATGCACGGCGAGATGCTTCGCGTGCTGCGCCACCCGATATGTGTGATTGCGCTTGGACAGGCCGACGAGGAATCGCGGCGGATCGATGCTCACCTGGGTGGCGAACCCCACCAGACAACCCGACACCTCATCGCCCGCGCGGGTGGTGACCACGTACATCGGATAGTCGAGCAGCGACATCACTTTGTCGAACGGTTCCATCATCGCCTCGTCGCTAGGGTGGATGCGTGGCCAGAAAATTCGCGACCGCCGCCACTGTGTCGCTGTCCGAACTGCTCGACTTCGTCAGGCCGCGACATCGCATGGTGCTCACCACGTTTCGCGCGGACGGGTCGTTGCAGAGTTCCCCGGTGACCGGCGGAGTCGACGATGCAGGACGCGTGGTGATCTCCAGTTATCCGCAGCGCGCCAAGTCGGCCAACATCCGGCGCACACCGCGGGCCAGCGTCACCGTTCTGTCGGACGAGTTCAATGGCCCCTACGTTCAGGTCGACGGTGACGCCGAGGTGATCGACCTGCCCGACGCCGTCGAGCCGTTGGTCGACTACTACCGATCCATCGCGGGCGAGCATTCCGACTGGGCCGAGTATCGCCAGGCGATGCTCGATCAGGGCAAGTGCCTGATCCGCGTCACCCCGCAGCGATGGGGCCCAGTGGCCACGGGCGGCTTCCCTCCGCAATAGAGCTACCAGGCGCCGTCGAGATCGAGGGTGAGGGTGCCTGCCGGGTCGGCACGGAACTTTCCCGTGCCCGCCACGTCGGCCAGGTCCTCGGTTCCTGCCGCGACGCGCAACTCGGCTGTTGCGACACCGTCCTGGTAGACGCCGTCATGAAGGAGCACCAGGCCACCCTTCTTGCCGCCGACCGTACCGGTGATGTGCTCGATGCCGACATAGAGCGCAGCCTTTTCAGGCGTGTAGGCCAGTAGCCACTTCGTGGTCGACGTGCCCTGGATGTCGCCCTCATAGCGTTTTGCTACCAGTGCTTCGGTCAGCTTCGTCGAGTCATCGCCGTCGTCGAAGGGCGTCTCGTCCCAGCGCTCGATCTCGAAGCGGGCTTCGATGTGTCTGCTCATGACTGGGCGAATACCCCGGACGAGGGGTTCGGAATCGGTGGTCGTGCACCACGGCCAGCCGAGATTGTGATAGTCAGGGCTATACGGCCGCGTTGCGTCCGATAGCACGTCAAACTATAGTCTGGACACATGTCCAGAAGGTTCGGAGTCTTTGCGTGACACCATTTGTCCAGTTCACCGGCCCCGGACTTGTCCACTAGTGCGCAACTTGGTGAGCTGACCATGCGCATCGCTTTGCTGTCCTACCGGAGCAAGACCCATTGCGGCGGGCAAGGGGTCTACGTCCGTCACCTCAGCCGGGGACTGGTCGAACTCGGCCACGATGTCGAGGTTTTCTCCGGCCAGCCCTATCCCGAGGGGCTGGATCCGCGGGTGCGTCTCACGAAGGTGCCCAGCCTCGACCTGTACCGCGAGCCGGACCCATTCCGCATTCCCTGGCCGAGTGAGATCAAGACCCGTATCGACCTGCTCGAACTGCTGACGACGTGGACGGCCGGCTTCCCTGAGCCCAAGACGTTCAGCCTGCGCGCCGCGCGGCTGCTGGCCGAACGCTGTGCCGACTTCGACGTGGTCCACGACAACCAGTGTCTGGGCACAGGGCTGCTGACGATCGCCGGCCTCGGTCTGCCGGTGGTGGCCACGGTGCATCACCCGATCACCCGCGACCGCGTCCTTGATGTGGCAGCGGCGAAGTGGTGGAGGAAGCCGCTGGTGCGGCGGTGGTACGGGTTCGCCGAGATGCAGAAGCAGGTGGCGCGCCAGATACCCGAGCTGCTCACCGTGTCGTCCACCTCGGCGGCCGACATCGCCGAGGACTTCGGGGTGGCGCGGAGCCAGCTGCGTGTCGTTCCGCTCGGTGTCGACACAGAACTGTTCAAGCCCTCAGCCCACAGGGTCCGCAACCGGATCATCGCTATCGCAAGCGCCGACGTCCCCCTCAAGGGCGTTCGTCATCTGCTGCACGCGGTTGCGCGCTTGCGCATCGAGCGTGATCTCGAGCTGCAGCTGGTCGCCAAGCTCGAGCCGAACGGACCGACCGAGAAGCTCATTGCCGAGTTGGGCATCTCCGACATCGTGCACAGCTCGAGCGGACTGTCCGACTCGGAGCTCGCCGATTTATTGGCGTCGGCCGAAATCGCCTGCATCCCTTCGCTGTACGAAGGTTTCTCGCTACCCGCCGTCGAGGCGATGGCCAGCGGCACGCCGATCGTCGCCAGCCGCGCAGGCGCGCTGCCTGAGGTGGTGGGCGCCGACGGGGAATGCGCGCGGCTGGTCCGTCCCGCCGACGTCGACGAACTGACCCGCGTACTGGGCGAATTGCTGGACTCACCGCTGGAGCTGGCCCGCCTCGGCGCCAGCGGGCGCCAGCGTGCACTCGACGTCTTCAGCTGGGAATCCGTTGCGGCGCAGACCGTCGCGGTCTACGAGCGGGCACGCGCACAGGTGGCGGCGTGCTGACCGTCGACTTCGATCGGCTGGGTGTCGGCGCCGGGACCACGGTGATCGACGTGGGATGCGGCGCGGGCCGCCACACATTCGAGGCATACCGGCGCGGCGCCGACGTCATCGGTTTCGACCAGAGCGCGGCCGACTTGAATGACGTCGACGAGATTCTGCAGGCGATGAAGGACCAGGGCGAGGTCCCCGAATCGGCCAGGGCCGAGGCGGTCAAGGGCGATGCGCTCGAATTGCCCTACAGCGAAGGCGCTTTCGACTGTGTCATCGCGTCGGAGATTCTCGAGCACGTTCCGGAAGACGACCGGGCGATCGCCGAACTGGTGCGGGTGCTCAAACCCGGAGGCAAACTGGCGATCACGGTTCCGCGGTGGCTGCCCGAGAAGGTGTGCTGGATACTCTCCGACGAGTACCACGCGAACGAGGGCGGCCACATTCGCATCTATCACGCCGATGCGCTGCGCGACAAAGTCCTGGCGCATGGACTACGGCTGACTCACACGCATCATGCGCATGCGCTGCATTCGCCGTTCTGGTGGCTGAAATGTGCTGTGGGAACGTCGAAAAACGATCACCCCGCCGTTGCGGCATACCACAAGCTGCTGGTGTGGGACATGATGGAGCAACCGTGGCTCACCCGCACAGCCGAGTCGCTGCTGAACCCCGTGATCGGCAAGAGCGTGGCGATGTATTTCCAGAAACCGGTGGTCCCTGTTGCTGTCTCCTGATGTCCCTAGCGTGCCCGGTGTGCTGACGCCGGCGCAATGCCGTCAGACTGCGCAGTCGATCGCCGCGACTCAGGAATCCTCTGGTGCCATCCCGTGGTTCGACGGCGGTCACACCGACCCGTGGGACCACGTGGAGAACGCGATGGCGCTGACCGCCGCCGGATTGATCGAACCTGCGCGAGCGGCGTTCGAATGGAGCCGGACAACCCAGCGACCGGACGGTTCTTGGCCGATCCAGATCCGCAACGGCGTCATCGAAGACGCCAACAGTGACAGTAACTTCTGCGCCTACATCGCCACCGGCGTCTGGCATCACGTCCTCATCACCGGTGACCGCGAGTTCGCCGAATCCATGTGGCCGGTGGTCGCCAAGGCTGTCGAATTCGTGCTCGGCCTTCAACAGCCCAACGGCGAAATTGCCTGGGCTCGAAGCGATTCCGGACCAGAGCCGGATTCGCTACTGACCGGGTGCGCGAGTATCTACCACAGCCTGAGGTGCGCCTTGGCGTTGGCGGACTACTTCGACGACCCCCAGCCCGAATGGGAGGTCGCGGTCGGGCAGCTGGGCCACGTGATCGCCGGCCACCCCGAGGCGTTCGTGGTGAAGGATCGTTGGTCGATGGAGTGGTACTACCCGGTGCTCGGCGGCGCGTTGCGCGGTGCGGCGGCCAGGGCGCGCATCGACGAACGGTGGAGCGACTTCGTGGTGCCCGGCCTCGGCATTCGTTGTGTCGACGACCGGCCATGGGTGACCGGAGCCGAAACCTGTGAATTCGTCATGGCTTTGGACGCCATCGGCGATACGGCTCGCGCGCGTGAGCAATTCGGGGCCATGCACCACCTGCGCGAAGACGACGGCTCCTACTGGACCGGTTTGGTGTTCGCCGACGGCAAGCGATGGCCGGAGGAGCGCACCACGTGGACGGGCGCGGCGGTCATCCTTGCCGCCGATGCGCTGTCGTCGACCACGGCGGGCAGCGGTATCTTCCGCGGTGTGGATCTGCCTCGCGGACTGGAGGGCGAGTACGACTGCGCCTGCGCTACCAGCGATAGGTAGCCTGACAACCGCGTCCCAACCCTGGGCCGGCTACAGCGCTTCGCCAGGTACGCCGGATGTTCGTTGGAGCACCCGCATCGATCCGAGCGCAGACATTTCGCGGAAGTCGCCGGTGTCCAGCGCCCGTCGGTAGACGTGGTAGGGGGCCTGGCCGCCGTCGTCCGGATCGGGGAACACGTCGTGGATGATGAGCGCGCCGCCGACGTCCACCCATCTGGCCCAGCCGTCGAAGTCCCGCTGCGCAGCCTCCTCGGTGTGGCCACCGTCAATGAACAACAGCCGCAACGGCATTCGCCACCCACGGGCGACGATCGACGACTTGCCGACGATTGCGACCACATGATCGTCGAGGCCCGCGGCATCGAGGGTGTGGCGCAGTGTCGGAAGTGTGTCGAAGAGCCCGGTCACCGGGTCGACCATCGACGAGTCGTGGTATTCCCACCCCGGCTGGTGCTCCTCGGACCCGTGGTGGTGGTCGATCGTGTAGACCACGCCGCCGGTCTGTTGAGCCGCCGCGCCCAGTAGCACCGTGGATTTGCCGCAGTACGTACCGATTTCGACGGCGACGCCGTCGCCCAGGTAGCGCACTGCAGCGTCATAGAGGGCGCGTCCTTCGTCGGCGGGCATGAATCCGGTGACCCGTTCGGCGAGGGCGAAAAGCCGGGCGGCGGCCTCGGGTAGCGCGGTGTCGGTGTGGCTCATCGCGATCCAACTTACCGTTGCTGGTGAAAGGCGGTTGTAGTAGCGTCCGGACATGTGTCCGATCCGGCCCTGGAGTCGACTCGGCGCCGTCTGACCGCCAAGCAAGCCGACACCGTCGATCGCCTGGGCCAGGCCGCGGTCGAGATCTTGGGCCGAGACGGATTCGCCGGTTTGACAATGCGCCGGGTGGCTGCCGAAGCCGGCGTTGGCGCGGCCACCGCCTATACGTACTTCTCGTCGAAGGAACACCTCGTCGCCGAGGTGTTCTGGCGCCGGCTGGCCTCCTCGCCACCTGCGGCGCACGAATCC
>DATFCF010000464.1:0-9671 GCA_035253445.1 Mycobacterium sp. | reverse complement strand
TCGAACCCCCTGAGCCCGAAGGCATCTGCTTTACGGGCAGCCGCGACTAGCCTTATTCGCCTCACGCGCTTGGCATTCCACATTGCTCCCCGAGCAGGAGTCGAACCTACAGTCACGGATTAACAATCCGCTGGTTTACCGGTTAACCGACCGGGGATGGAGGCGCCAGCGCCACGCTCACTGACCAAACGAGCGCAGGCGCTGGCGCGTACCGGAAATTGTCGCGCTCCTTCGGCTCGAAGGGCTCGCGGATCAAGTTCATTCCGGCTTCTTGCGGCGTCCGGTCACCCTTGAGTCCGTTGCGGGACTGGCACGCTGCCACCAGGTTGAACCAGTTGTCCCCTCCGCCACGGGAACGGGGCAGGACGTGGTCCACTGTGTCTGCGCGGCCACAGCAATAGGCGCAGGTGTGCCCGTCACGGCGCAGCACACCCTCGCGCGTGACCCGGTTGGCCAGCTCGTACGGGATGTGTATGTACTCCCGCAGCGCCACCGCCATCGGCAACTCGATCACCAACGACGGACTGCGGACGTGTACAGCGGGGCTGTGCACATCAATGACATACACCGCACCCCTCAGGATCAGCCGGACCGCCTCCTGCCACGGAATCCGGGACAGCACGCGGTAGTCGGCGTTGTAGACCTCGACGGTCATGTCAGGCATCAGGATTGCCATGTCTGCGTACCTCCTTTCCGTGTCAGCGCCGGTCTGGGCGCACTGGTTGCGCGAGCAGGATTTGAACCTGCGACTTTCGGGTTATGAGCCCGACGGACTTCCGAGCTGTCCTACCGCGCATCGTGTTTCACGTGCCCCCGGAGAGATTCGAACTCCCGACGGCCTGCTTGTAGGGCAGGGGCTCTCCCGCTGAGCTACAGGGGCTTGGATGTGCTGATGGTCGGGATGACACGATTTGAACGTGCAACCGCCTGGTCCCAAACCAGGTGCGCTTCCAAGTTTCGCCACATCCCGTTGGCACGGATGGAGGGACTCGAACCCCCAGACCCGCGGCTTTGGAGACCGCTGCTCTACCGAATTGAGCTACATCCGCAAGAACGCCAGATCACTGTGAGCGGTCGGCGGGATTCGAACCCGCGTAGTCGGCTTTGCGGACCGATACCTCGCCGCTCGGTCACGACCGCGATGGAACCGGTGACGAGCCTCGAACTCGCCCTTTCAGTTTGGAGGACTGATGTGCAGCCTGTTACACCTCACCGGCATTTGGCTTGAAAACAACGTGCGCCGTGAGGGTTTCGATCCCCCGTCCCCAGATTAAGAATCTGGTGCTATCCCAGCTCAGCTAACGGCGCGTGCAAACGTGGGTCGCCCGGGGCTCGAACCCGGAACTCAAGGGTAAAAGCCAAGAGTGATACACGATTTCACCAACGACCCATGTGCGTCCGGCAGGAGTCGAACCTGCATGCCCTGCGATAGGCACCGGAGTCTGAATCCGGCACGTCTTCCAGTTCCGTCACGGACGCTCGACACCACGAAGTGCGCTCGACAGGAGTTGAACCTGCACGCCCGTACTGGGCACCCGGGTTTGAGCCGGGCGCGTCTACCAAAGTTCCGCCACGAGCGCGGATGCCACCACTGTGTAGTTCTCAAAGGTCGGGCGGGACAGAACCATTCGCCTACCCAGCCGCATTGCACACGGTCGGTACGGGTGCGGTGCAGTAAACGATGTTGCTACGCGCAACGTGCGTTGTAAACCAAATATTTCAGCGATAGCTGCTGTACCACAACGAAATTGGGTGCAACGAACTATAGGAACGTCAGGCGACTTTCCAAACAGGGCAAACAGCAAAGCTGTGAGATATATGAGATTTTTCTTCAGGCCCTTGCTCCCGGCCGGGGCGCTCGCCCACTAACGGGGCGGAAGGTTGGCGGAATGACCGGAAGCATCTGGGCCGGCTATCGCCGCGGTGCTCCGCCATATTCCTGGCGGAGGCGATTGCACTGGCTGTGCCCGCACACGACAAAGCCACCGTGGACGCGGCGTGCATCCCGGCGAGCAGATAATCGATGCGGATCATGGTCACAAAATGACGGTAGCACCTTTGCTCGGCACTTCCGAGTGATAAATCTATGCGGTCAAGTGACCAGGTAACTCACGGTTCAACAGCCACATCGAAGAGTTGCTCGGCAGCGGTATACGGGTCACGCCGTCCCTCGGCGACCATCTCCGCCAAGCAATCCAGCTCGGGATGATTCCGCAGCAGGGTTTAGGACTGGCGGCGTTCGGCGCGCGCTGCGGATCGACGATCCGGCATCGGCGGCGTTGACCACCGCGCGGGCACTCGGCGAGGAATTGCGCCGGCTTCCCCTCGACTTCGGCAACGGCGTTTCGGCCGGGCCCGTCTTCGCCGGCAACATCGGCGCCGAATACCGTTACGAGTACACCGTCGTCGGCGATGCGGTCAACGAGGCAGCGCGACTTGCCGATCGAGCCAAGGACTCAGACCGACGGACGTTGAGTTCCGGCGCGGCGATGACCCGCGCCGGCGTGGCAGAGCGGGAGTGCTGGGCTCCGCGCGGTTCGGAAGTACTACGCGGACGGTCGACTCCGACGGAGATCTCGGCACCGGTCTCCTAGGGGTGCCTGCTCGTCACTCCCCCGTCGACGACAAGATACGAGCCGGTGATGAACGATGCCTTCGATGACATCAAAAACGCAACGGCCTCAGCGACTTCCGCGGGTTGACCGATTCGACCAAGTGGCGTCGCCTGCTCGAAATCTGCGCGAACTTCATCGATGTCCAACGCCATCTGGAGCATCGGCGTCTGGATGAAACCGGGGCACACTGCGTTGATCCGGATTCCCAGCGGTCCGAATTGCGCCGCCATCGAGCGGGTCAGGCCGAGCAGACCGGCCTTCGAGGCGCAATAGGCGGGAATGTATGGATTGGCGGCCAATCCCTCGATGCTGGAGATTCCGACGATGGCCGGTGCGCCACCGTTCTTGGCGGACCGTTCCAGGTGCGGCAGCAATAGTTGAACCAACAACGCCTGGGCGCGCAGGTTGACGTCGAGCACCGCGTCCCACGAGTCCTGGGTGTAAGTGCCGACCGGCTCGGGGATCACTCGGCCGGCGGCGTGAACCAGTCCGTCGATGCCGCCGAGGGCTTCCGCGGAGGTTGCGATTGCTCGCTCCATCGCGCCGCTGTCACACACGTCGACCACGGCGGCGGGCATTCCCAGCCCCTCGGCGACATCGGTCACCTCGGGCGCGATATCCCACAGCGCGACCGTGCGACCGTCGGCGACCAGCGCCTCGGCGCTGGCCCGTCCGATACCGGATGCCGCACCCGTCACAACCACACCGCTCATCAACATGCTCCTTCGCAACCGAAGACGACTTTAGTCCTTCGGCGATTGAGGATCCTCCGCGATGGCGGCACGAATAGCATCGATCCTGAGTGCCTCATTCGCCGCGTAGGTGCCATTGCCTCGGAGCTGCGTCATCGTGACACTACCGGCGTGATGTAAACCGATTACCTGCCATTGACTTTCGAAGACCGGACTGCCCGAACTTCCGCCCTCCGTCGGTGACCGGTAGTGCAAACGAGTGTCGTCATAGTCGAGCAGCAAGTTGTCCTGGATCGAAAACTGCGGCTGGTCATAGCCTTTCGGGTGCCCAATGATATAGGTCCGCGAGTTGGCATTGAGCGTCGGCATTTTGCTTACCAACGGCACCGGCTCGACATTGTCAGGCATGCCGTCAAGTTCCAGCAGCGTCGTGTCCAGATTGGGATGGCTGGATGGTGAATACCACCACAGCCGTCGAACCCCGAACCGATTCGATTCGCGATCGGAGGAATCGAGGCCGTGAAACGCCACGACTGCATCGTCTGCGCTGATCGCCTCCGGAACGACATGCCCGTTCGTCACGACCACCAAGTCCGGCAGCGACGAGTGCAGATCCTTACCCTTGACCAGAAACCCGGTACCCCGGCCTGCCCCGTTGAGGTCATCGATGCGCACGACGGCACGACACCGCAGCAACCCGTTGCGCCACCACTGAAGCGTCTGGAACCGGTCGGTGCCGAATACCTTCTCCAGGACACCGGCGGCTTCGGAGTCTCCGTGATCCTGCTCTTCGAGCTTGTCCAGTCGCGTCGTCGCGACATCTGCGGCACTCAGTGTGACCTCGCCGCCACTCTTCTGGACCAGCGCGGACCGCAACACCGGTAACAACGTGGTGCCAAGGTCTGACTCCCGGTCCAGTTGCCACACCTTGAGCAGCTGACGACACAGAGAGTTGAGTATGAATGCATCAGTCTGTTTGTCCTTGACCAAGTCTCGCGCTCGCCGAACCGCATTCTCGAGCTCTCCGCGTGCCACGTGGGCCTCGCACGCTGTCGCCTTTTCCCATGGCCCCTGCAGATTCTCGACGCTGTTCAACACTTGGGCTGCGACGCTGTTCGCTATCTGTCCAGGATCCGGGATACCCGGAACGAACAACGACTCCCGTTGGGCGCGGGCCAAGAGGGCGACTGCATTGATGCCGTGCCAGTAAAGCCTTCGGTCGGCGTGGTAGAGCCCGCCGTACGCTTCCAGTGCACGCCGCAGGTAGTCGACGCGCCGATCAGGATCTGTAGCGGTAAGGAACAACTCCTTGTAACAGCGACCTACGCCGCCGCGAGCCTCGGCACGGTCACCGGCGGGTACCGCCGGATCGTCGGCCATCCCCGCGTAGATGCGAAGAGCAGGGGCAGTGCGCCCCTGGTCCACCAACGCTTGCGCGTAATCTCTCCACACTTGGCGATTGTCGGGCGCGACGGCCAGCGCGGCGTCCGCGACGCCCATGACCGCGTCATACTGACGATTTTTCAACAGCAGTTTGAGCACTGTGAGCACACCGGGTTTCAGCGTGCTGGTCGCGCGAAGCTGGTCGGCGTAGTTCCCCGCTAGGCGCCCGGTCAACACCCAATCGAATTTCTTGACCGCCTCCGCGATTTGATCCTGCGTTGTTTTCATCGCGTCGCGGCACTTGTCGCTGACACTCATTGGAAGATCTCCGACAGGATGGAACGCAACGAGGCTTGGCCTAGGTACTTGCTGATGCTGTGCCGCCAATAGCCGTCGTTCGACACCGCCACGTCGGTGACCTCGACGTCTCCTGCCCGGCGGTAGTGAGTGGCGATCTTGCGGTCTCCAAAGCCGCATACCGGATCGAGTTCGTCGAACACATTTCTCCACGTGCCGTCACCGAGACGCTCTGCCGGCCAACCATTCTCAGCCGTCCAGGGTGGCGTGAGGCCGTCCCTGACCTCCGAGATCCCCAGTGGGCTGCCGACAGTCAGCAACGCGTCGACGGCCGGCGCGCCCTCGATCCCGGTAAGAGCGTCGTAGGCGATGACACTCCCAAGGCTGTGCCCCACCAGCAGGTGTGGTCCGGGCCGAGCGTCCGCCTCGTTGAGCGCGTCCAACACCCGCGACCGCACGTCGGTGCGAATCCTGTACGTGTCCCCCGGCCGCGGGCTGAAGGACGCGTCGTAGAGAAAGTGGTGCACGTCTCGGAGCAGCACCCGCATCAGCCGCTTCTTCAGCCATGGCGGTAGTGGCACGGCCTCCAGCGGGGTGCCGGGCATGATCGGATCCGGTGCCACCGCATCTTCCGTCGCGGTGACTTCGGCCAGTCCGACCTTCTCCCCGAGCGCCTCGACGAAGCGCCGCTCTACGTCAGACACGTCGTCAAGCCACCGCATATCGGCGTCCTCGGCATCCACGATGCCTTCGACCTCCAGTGGCGACGCCTCCTCCGCGGTTTCCTCGGCCGCAGGGCTTGCATAGAGCATGTCGGCCCAGTACACCATCGACGACGTCACCCCGAGCGCGTCGAGATCAAGGCCGTCGTTGTCGAATAGCGCGACTTGCCATTGAGTCAGCAGCTTTTCGGGCTCCGGCTTGTTCCCGATTCCGTGGACGAACGTGATGTGAGCCATGCGTGTATGCCCCTTCGCTCAGACTCATCAGGACTCAGCTCTGGCCACCGAGTCACACATAGCGATTTCTAGTGTTGCTCACAAATAGTCCGCACGAGGTCATTCACAAAAGGAATGATTGGCCAACAACAGTGAGGGATGGCTGGGACCTAGCCGGCTGCCAGGTCATCTATCGTTGGGTCATGGACGAGGCCCACATCCGCGGAACCAGACGGTAACGGCTGATGTCGACTGAGACACGTCCCGCGACCATCATGGTGGCCACCGAATCGGATCTTTGTAATGCCTTGCGCACCAACGCAATTGAGATTCCCCGCCCTGTCCTCGCCTGCGTGGGCGGCGCCGCGGGCGTAACCGAGGAGGACATTGCTGCGCTCGCCGAATTGCTGAACGCCCACCTCGTCCCGATGGTCGACAAGTCCTCAGTCACGGTCGTCGACGGCGGCACGGATGCCGGCATCATGCGGCTGCTCGGCCAGGCACGATCCGCCACGCACAGCTCATTCCAACTCGTCGGGGTGGCCGCGACGGGCACCGTGCGCCTGCCGGACCGGCCGCCCCCAGACGACGCCGCCGCCATCGAACCGAATCACACCCACATCGTTTTGGTGCCCGGCGATACGTGGGGCGACGAAACGCCATGGCTCTCTGCCGTCGCATCGACAATCGCCGATGGGATGCCGTCGGCGACACTTGTCATCAACGGGGGGTCCATCACCTTCGACGACACGCTTGCCAGTCTGCGCGCACACCGACCGGTGATCGTCTTGGCAGGCTCCGGCAGGGCGGCAGATGAGATCGCGGCCGCGCGTGCGGGACAACCGGTCAGCGACCCCGCTCACGAAATTGCCGATTCGCCGCTGACGACGGTCGTCGCCATGCGTGACCCGGCCGCGGTGCTAGCAGCGGTGGCGAACCTTCTGACTGGGGCGTAGCGGCCCGAACTACGCCTTCGCGAGCTGCTTCTGGCACTCGCACGAAGTGCACCAGATCGAGTACGCGATCGGCGGCGTGGTCGAGGTGGAGACGGCCTCGGCGCACTATCTGTCGCCGCCGCAGCAGGCGGCGTGGATCCCGGTGGGGCTGGAGCACCAAGCGACGATGAACCCCGACATCCGGACGGTGGCGGTGATGTTCGACCGCGAGTTGGTCACCCGAGCCTTCACACAGTTCTGCGAAGAGACCCCGTCGACCTACCGCAAGAGACGGTCATGAGGTTATTGCTCCGTCGTCGCCGGGTTGTCGAAACAGCCCCTCACGCAACAGTGTGTTGACGGAGGCTTGCCAACGTTCAAGGTGATTCGGCACCGTGAGGGCCCCGGGGAGATGCCGCTCGACATGGGTACGCAGGATCATGGTGCCCAGAGCCAACACGAGCGCGTTGATGGCCGCCCACATGAGATCGACGTCGGGGCGCGTCTCACCGCGTTCATCCCGTCGCTTCCACCGAGCGACGCCAAGGTCCATCAGGGTGTCGAAGATCATCGTCCCCAGTGGGCTGCCGTCGAGGAGTGCGCGGCCGACATAGTCCACGACGTCGGGGTGCTCGGAGATCATCCGGGTCACTCGGTCTCCCATTTCGTCGAGCGAGTCTGTCGGCGGCTCGGGGATTGGCCCCGCTATCGTCGCAATCACCACGCCCAGGACATGGTCATCGACTGCCTTGACAAGGCCTGCCTTCGTTGCGAAATGGTGTTGTACCAACCCGACGGACACTCCAGCGGCAGCGGCGACCGTGCGCAGCGATGTCGCCGACGCCCCGTATGTGGCGAAACACTTCAGCGCCGCACCCCGGATCCGGTCGGTACTCGATGACGCGATCGCGCCAATTCCATCTGCGAGCGGCTGCACGGCTGTCATTCAAACGCCCCGGGAAAGAGATGTCACACCCGACACGTAGAAAATACGTCTGTATCGTGTGACCATACAGACGTATTGTCGGACGACCTGCCGTCTGGTTTCGAAAGCAATTTTCGGGAGGCCAACGCCGTTGCACAACGACGCACGACCAACTGCACAGACACCGCGGGGCGCAGTAGTCGCTCTATGCCCTGACAATCGCTCGATCGGGCTCGATGAGACACCGCTCGGTGCGTGCACCCGTGACCCGGATCGGTGGACTCAGTCCGCCGATGAGGGCGCCAAGGCAATCTGCCGGGCCTGCCCGCGACGCTGGCGGTGCGCTCAGGAAGCCTGTGAAACACCGGCTGCTGAGGGCATCTGGGCCGGCATTCTGATCCCCGAAGCCGGCCGCGGCCGCCAATTCGCGCTGCGGCAATTGAGGTCCCTCGCGGAGCGCAATGGCTTTCCGGCGCGAAACCCGCAGCGGGTTGTCGCGCAATCGCCGGCGGGCGATTCGATCGCCAGTTGATCACACACGCAGCCAAATAGGCTGTCGTGGTGACGACCACGCGATTCGCGGGGCAGGTTGCTGTGGTGACAGGCGGCGCGCTGGGTATCGGCGGTGGTATCAGTCGGCGCCTGGCTGCTGCAGGCGCGCATGTGGTGCTGGCTGACATCGACGAGGGCGCGGCTGCCGCGACACGCAACTCGATAGTTGACGCCGGCGGAGCATGCACGGTTGTCGTCGGCGATATCCGTGACCGCGACGTGGTGGCAGCTGTGACGGAAACCGCTCTGGCCGTTGATGATTCGCGAGTGGATATCCTCGTCAACAACGTCGGTGATTTCCGGCCGGCTGCCAAGACGTTTCTGCACAGCACCGAGGAACAGTGGCAGACGCTCTACGAGCTCAACCTCCTGCACGTCCTGCGTATGTGTCATGCGCTGTTACCCACGATGGTGAGTCGTGGGCGCGGCGCGATCGTGAACAATGCGACGGTCGAGGCGTTCCGCGGCATTCCGTATGCCGCCGCGTACGCGGCGTTCAATGCTGGTGTCGTCGCGTTCACCCGCAGCCTGGCCGTCGACGTCGCGCGGCACGGCATCCGGGTCAACGCGATCGCACCCGATCTGGCCGACACGCCGCAGACACCGGCGGAGCTGATGCTGCGGGGCCGTGATCCCGATCTGATCAGGACTTGGATACCGGCGGGCAGGTTCGGAGAGCCCGACGACTACGCGGCCGTCGTGGAGTTCCTGGCCTCCGACGACGCACGGTTCGTGACCGGCCAGACGATCCCCGTAGACGGCGGCACGCTGGCGGCTGCCGGTTGGTATGCCCGCGTCGACGGCAAGGGGTGGACCAACATGCCCAACGAGGCATGATCGTGCAACGAATTTGGTGCGGGCGGTGGGACTCGAACCCACACGCTCTTTCGAGCACGGGCACCTAAAGCCCGCATGCCTGCCAGTTACATCACGCCCGCGGCGTGCCGATCCTACCGTCCAGCGCGTTCACAAATCTGTCGGAGGCGCCGCATAGCTTGAAGCCATGCGGTCTGCACAAGAGTTCGACGCCGCAAAGCGCCTCATAGCAGCGGGTGTCAACGACTGTGCAATCGCACGCCAGCTCGGCATACCGCGCGGAACAGTCAAAGACTGGCGGTCAGACCACAGGTTCGGAGAAGCCGGTCGAGGGCATCGTCGCCTTGCGGTGTCGACCATGACTTCTCGACTTTGCCCTCGGCCGCATATCTCGATACCAAATATCCGGCGATCATCGACCGCTGCCGAGCGGCCATCGAGATGCTGATGCCGGGTCAACGTGCGGGAACCGTCAAGATACAGGGGTGCGTCGAAATCGCGCTGTATTCCAAGCATCG
>DATFCF010000463.1:0-6595 GCA_035253445.1 Mycobacterium sp. | reverse complement strand
CGGCCGCTCGGCGTGGCGCAACGACGGCGACTACGGGCCGCGGGCCAATGCGGTGGCGGTGGAACCGGTGGTGCGGGACCTGGCGCCCGACGCCGATCTGCTCGTGGGAATGTCGTTGGGGGGACTGACGGCTCTTCGGCTGGCGGTGGCAGCACCCGAGTTGGTGCGCATGCTGGTGCTCGTCGACGTCACCCCATCCGCGCCCGAACGGCATACCGAGATGACCGACGCGCAGAAGGGCACCGTCGCGTTGGTGCAGGGCGAGCGGACATTCCCGAGTTTCGCCGCGATGCTCGACGTCACCGTCGCCGCGGCTCCGCATCGAGACCGAGAGTCATTGCGGCGCGGCGTATTCCACAACACCAAGCGGCTTGACGACGGCGCCTGGACATGGCGCTACGACTCCTTCCGCAAGGATGCGGGCTACTCGAGTTTTCATGGGCTGTGGGACGACGTGCCTCACCTGATGGTGCCGACAACGCTTGTGCGCGGGGCGAATTCGGCCTTCGTCAACGACGAGGACGCCGATGAGTTCGCCCGCAGTGCGCCCGGCTTCCAGCGCGTGCACATCGTAGAGAACTCGGGGCACTCGGTGCAGAGCGATCAACCGCGCGTGCTCGTCGAGCTGTTGCGGGACGTGCTGAGCGACTGAGAGTCGAAGATTCAGACGACGAATGCCAGGGCGACGGCGGGTGATTGCGGGACGACCACCTGATACCCGATGTCTTTCAAGATGCCGAGTTCAACCGGGCTCAGCACCCTGATACCCAGCCCCGTATCGGTCCTGGCGTTCATGATCTTCTGGTTCGCGCCGGTGAAAGTGAGGTCGTCCAAGTGGCTCATCGAGCTGCCCGACGCCCATGGATTCGGTGTGTAGAGCGGAACCAACCCGCCGTACGCCGCAACGGCGTTGGCTCCGCCGAAGAACATGCTGCCAGCGCCTCCGATCAGATCGGGGTCGTAACCGGTATCCCACTCGAAGTCAGAGTTGATCGGCTTCGCGCCGCTCGCGGTCACGACGAAGGTGTCGAACACTTCCCAAGTCCGCCCGCCGTTAGCACCAGGCTTGTCCACCGCGGACAAGAAGCCGAAAGAGTGCAGCAACTCGTGGATCGCCGTTGAGGCGAAGTCGTACTCGTTGGCTCCGACGGTGTCGCCGAGACCCCAGGCATGCCCGAAGTTCCAGGTGATTTCACCGTCGGCCTCCGCGCCATTCGAATCGACACCGGACAGCAGTTTGTTCTGCACCACCGTCCGCCAGAAGCCGGGATCCGCGCTGATGAAGTCGCTGCCGGCGGATGCAAGCGTGGGTGAGTTCAGGTTTTCTTCCCCAGCGACGTCGTAGGTGAGTATCACCGGGGCCGCGACCATGAAGTACACCAGTACGTCATTCGCTGCTTGCTGCAGCGCGGCGCGGCGTTCGTCAGTCCAGAATTGAGCACCGTCGGCGTAGTTGAACGCGAACTTGATGGCGCCTTGGTTGATCAACGAGTTGGCGTTGGCGCCCAGCGGACGGAACAGGTCGAGAATGTTGATGTGCAATCCGACGTCGATGGCAACGACGTGGAAGGTATCGACACCGTCGAAATCCGAATCAGGCGTGTAGGTGTAGGTGCCGTCCTCGTTGAGCTGAACCGAACCTTCCTCGGGGGCTCTGGTGAGAAGGTAGATCAGCCGGTCACCGTCAGGGTCCACCGCACCCACTGAACCCGTCACCGGCCCGGTGATCTGACCGTTGATCTGAATCGGTGCAACTGTCGGAGCCTGGTTGAAGAATGTGCGCCGTACCGCCCAGAATGCCCCTTCCAGATGAGCCTTGGTCGAATCGTCGACCGGCAATGACTCAATCCAGGACTGCGTTGCAGCTGTCCAGTCGAAGATCACCTGTGCGACGAACTGCTGCCATGTGACCTGCGGGGCCGCCGGCGCGAGGACCGACACCTGTGCGATCTCGGCCGTTGGCGACGAATCCTGTTCGGCGGCAACAGGTGCCGTGACCAACGACGCACTCTGTGCCGACTCCGTCGTGGCCGACGAGGCTGGCGCTTGCGCAACCTCCGGCGCGGTGACCGGCTGCTCGTCGACTACGTCGTCGGCGCTGTCGTCCGCGGTCTCCTCATCGACGTCGGCGGCACCCGCGGATTCGTCCGTCCTGTCCGAATCATCGTCCGCACCAGCGTCAGAACCCTCCGCGTCGACTTCGTCGGCGTCGGTGCCGTCGCCGTGGGTGTCGTCGCCGTGGGTGTCGTCGGCGTCGGTGCCGTCCGTGTCGTCGGTGCCGTCCGTGTCGCCGGTATCGGTGTCGCCGGCGTCCGTGTCGTCGACGTCCGTGTTGTCGTGGTCACCAACGTCGGCGTCATCGTCCTTCGACCCGGCCGCACCCTGTGTTGATCCGGAAGGCTTAGAAGTCTCCGCAGAGTCAGAAGCGTCGGAACCAGAGGAACTCGTTGACGCCGACGACTCGCCCGCACTGTCGGCAGCGGCAACTCCGACCTGAGGTCCCATCAGGGAGAACCCGAACAACGCCGCACCCATACCTGCCGATGCCGCACCTAGCTGTAGCCAGCGCCTGACAGGAAAGTTCTGTGCCCGGCGAGTGCGTCCACGACGCCCCTTTGACAAGCGTGCGGCGTCGACAGCCCCCATTATTTGACCCCTCCGTCAGTTTGATTGAGGACACGCTATACCGAGATGCGTAGAACACGCAGCAAATTTGCTGGCGATTTTTCAAGTCCCGGGCATGTACTCGGGGCCGGCCTGCCGCGGTGTGAATTCGGGAAACGGAGCGACACCTCCGTCCAGCCAGTTAGCCGCTGTTCACCCGCTGGTCGCTTCCCGCTAGCCAAGCTGCCGTAAATTTCCGCCCGTCCCGGCCGCCAGCCCCGGCCGGTTTTGTGTCGGAAGGAACCCGCTCCCATGGCGCTTGTGCCGTTGAATCTCTTTGTCAGCCATGACGGAAAGTCGAAGCGACAGCATGTGACGTGCCGCTACAAGTGCGGTGACGCCTGCTCCAAACCCGTCCCCAACACCACCGACAACGAGTACTTCGGTGACATCGCCAAGGCGGTGACACGGCGCTCGATGCTGCAGGCCAGCGGCATCGCGGTGCTGGCCGTCGGCGCCGGGTCCGCACTTGCGGCATGCGCGGGCAACGAACAACCCGTGGCGACGCCCACCTCGTCGGCCCCGCCCGCCGAGACGCCGCCGGGCATGAAGTTCGCCGCGATCGCGCCGAACAGCGAGGACGCCGTCGTCATCCCCGACGGCTACGAGCAGGCCGTGGTGATCAGCTGGGGCGACCCAGTCCTGCCCAACGCCCCCAAGTTCGACGTGGCCAAGCAGAACGGCGCCGCGCAGCGTGGCCAGTTCGGTTTCAACAACGACTTCGCCGGGCTACTGCCGATCGACGGGCAGCCCAATCGGTTCCTGTTGGTCACCAACTTCGAATACGTCGACCCGGTGTTCATGTTCCCCGGCTACGACGCGAAGAAGCCCACCCGCGAGCAGTTCGACGTCGAGATCGCCGCGATCGGCATGGGCGTGGTGGAAGTCGAGCGCACGCCGCAAGGCCTGAAGCCGGTAACGGGCCGCTACAACCGCCGCATCACCGCCGACACCCCGTTCACACTGACCGGCCCCGCGGCGGGCACCGACTTCGTCAAGACCTCCGCCGATCCGACCGGCCGCACCGTCGCGGGCACGTTCGCCAATTGCTCCGGTGGCGTAACCCCTTGGGGCACAGTCCTGTCGGGCGAGGAGAATTTCCACACCTACTTCGGCGCTCCCGAAGGCGCGCCGCCGCCCAGCCCCGTGGACGCCGACCGGCAGGACCGCTACGGCGTCGCGCTGGAGCCGTCCGAACTTCTGTGGGAAACCTTCGACCCGCGTTTCGACGTCGCCAAGTCTCCCAACGAGGTCAACCGATTCGGCTACGTCGTCGAACTCAACCCGTGGGACCCGAACTCGGCGCCGGTCAAGCATTCCGCGATGGGCCGGCTCAAGCACGAGGGCGCCAACATCTACGTCACCGACGACGGCACCGTGGTCGCCTATACCGGCGATGACGAACGCTTCGACTACATGTACAAGTTCGTCTCCAGTAAGAAGATGCGACCGGGCAGCCCAAACGGATCCGACCCCGCGGCGATGGCACACAACATGACGCTGCTCGACGAGGGCACCCTCTACGTCGCCAAGCTCTCCAGCGATATCCCGGCCAACGAGATCGACGGCTCGGGCAAGCTGCCGTCGGAGGGCTCCTTCGCCGGCACCGGCACCTGGATTCCGTTGCTGCGCAGCGGCGCAGGCGGTCAGGCCGAGTCGCTGGTTGACGGCGTCACGGCGCAGGAGGCCGCGGTGTTCACCCGCTTCGCCGCCGACAAGGCCGGCGCCACCAAGATGGACCGGCCCGAGGACTTCGAGGCCAATCCGAAGACCGGCAAGGTCTATGTCGCACTGACCAACAACGACGAGCGCGGCGCGGCCGGGGAAGCCCCACCCGATGCGGCCAACCCGCGCAACGACAACAAGAGCGGGCAGATCCTCGAGATCACCGATAACCACGCCGGTACCGACTTCACGTGGGATCTACTGCTGGTGTGCGGCGACCCGGCGGCCGCCGACACCTACTTCGCCGGGTTCGACAAGACGAAGGTCAGCCCCATCTCGTGCCCCGACAATCTGGCGTTCGACAGCCACGGCAATCTGTGGATCTCGACGGACGGCAACGCGTTGGACTCCAACGACGGGTTGTTCGCCGTCGCGCTCGAGGGACCCAACCGCGGCGAGACCAAACAATTCCTCACGGTGCCGCTCGGTGCCGAGACGTGCGGGCCGGTCATCACAGACGATCTCATCACCGTCTGCGTTCAGCACCCGGGCGAGAACGACGACAACAGCATTGACAACCCGCTGTCACGCTGGCCCGAAGGGGGCAACGGAACCGCGCGGCCGTCGGTGGTCGCGGTCTGGAAGGCCGACGGGAATATCGGCGTGTAGCCGAACGTACGGTTACAGGGTGAGCTTCCCCATCCGGATCGGCGTGCAGCTGCAGCCGCAGCATTCCCCGCAATACAGTCATATCCGCGACGCGGTTCTGCGCTGCGAGGATATGGGCGTCGACATCGCGTTCAACTGGGATCACTTCTTCCCGCTCTACGGTGATCCCGACGGCCCGCACTACGAATGCTGGACGATGCTGGGCGCCTGGGCCGAGCAGACCTCCCGGATCGAGTTCGGCGCGCTGGTGAGCTGCAACTCCTATCGCAATCCGGAGCTGCTGGCCGATATGGCGCGCACCGTCGACCACATTTCCGACGGCCGGCTGATCCTCGGCATCGGCTCGGGCTGGAAAGAGAAGGACTACGACGAGTACGGCTACGAGTTCGGCACCGCGGGCAGCCGGCTCGACGATCTCGCCGGGGCGCTGCCACGGATCAAGTCCCGGTTGGCCAAACTGAATCCGGCGCCCACCCGCGACATCCCGGTCCTGTTGGGCGGTGGCGGTGAGAAGAAGACGCTGCGCCTGGTCGCGGAGTACGGCGACGTGTGGCACTCCTTCGTCGACCGCGAAAGCTATCCGCACAAGGCCGAGGTGCTGGCCCAGCACTGCGCGGCGGTGGGCCGCGAGCCCGGCACCATCGAGCACTCGGCGGGCGTGCAGGGCGACACCCTCGATGCGCTGGTCGAGCAGGCCGACGCACTGCTCGAGCTCGGCGTCACGACCTTCACGGTCGGAGCCAACGGACCCGACTACGACCTCACCCAGGCCGAGGCGCTGTGTCGGTGGCGCGACCGTCGGGCAGCGGATGGAAACTGAAGCGGCGTAACAGCTCCCGCACCGCTTTGTGGCGTGAGACACTGGCGCCGCCATGCCCAAGAAGTATGGGGTCAAAGAGAAGGACCTCGTGGTCTCGCATGTCGTCAATCTGGTACTGACCGGCAAACTGCGGTCGGGGGACCGGGTGGATCGCAACGAGATCGCTCAAGAACTCGGGCTGTCCCGCGTGCCGATCCAGGAGGCCGTGGTCCAGCTCGAGCACGACGGCATCCTGTCCACCCAGTACCACCGGGGCGCCTACGTCGAGCGATTCGACGAGTCCGTCGTGCGCGAACACCATGAGCTCTACGGTCTGCTCAACGGCGTCGCCTCCGCGCGTGCCGCCGCCGATGCCGAATCGAAGATCCTCGACGAACTGGCCGCGCTGATCGACGTCATGCGCAGCAGCAAAGAGTCGCGCGCATTCCAGGAGGCGGCGTGGCGGCTGCGTCGCATCATCAACGATGCGTACGCGGGTCCGCGACTGCATGCGGCGATCCGCGCGTCGCAGACATTCATCCCGCGCACTTTCTGGTCGGCCTACGTCAACAATTACGACGAGATGCTGCCGTTCTACGAAGCCGAGGTCGCCGCCATCCGTCGTCATGACCCCGACACGGCGCGGGCCGCATGCGTCGAGCGCTCCGAGGCGATGGCCCGCATCATGCTCACCGAGCTGGTGCGGCGCGGAGTGCTTGCGCCGTCCGGTGCGTCGGTTGCGTTCTGATTGATCTGAAGCCGCCGACGGAGTAACCCCTGCCGCTACGTTGCTTGGGG
>DATFCF010000462.1:0-2828 GCA_035253445.1 Mycobacterium sp. | reverse complement strand
GGGTCAGCTTGGCAAGAAATCCGGCCAGGGTTTCTACGAGTACTAACACGTACGTTGGCACGACACGCGCCAATTAGATACGCTTCCTTCCGGGTACGGGGCTTATTCACCTACCCGTTCGTCTGTAGGTAGACACGAGGGTAGCTATTACATGTCACAAATCCGTTCCACGCTTGAGCCGTTCTACGAGGAATCGCAGTCGATTTACGACATCTCGGACGACTTCTTCGCTTTGTTCTTAGGCCCGACAATGGGTTACACCTGCGCCTACTTCGCGCAGGACGACATGTCATTGGACGAGGCCCAGGAGGCGAAGTTCGACCTCGCGTTGAGCAAGCTGGACCTCAAGCCGGGCATGACGCTGCTTGACATCGGCTGCGGCTGGGGTGGTGCGCTGCAACTGGCGTTGGACAAGTACGACGTCAACGTGATCGGAATCACATTGAGTCGCAACCAATCTGAGTACACCCGCGCACGGCTTGCGAAGGTGTCGACCACGCGGTCCGTCGAGGTGCGACTGCAGGGCTGGGAGGAATTCGACGAACCGGTCGACCGGATCGTCAGCATCGGCGCTTTCGAGGCCTTCAAGAAGGAGCGCTACGCGGCGTTCTTCGAAAAGGCCCACGAGATCCTGCCCAGTGACGGTCGAATGTTGCTGCACACGATATTGGCACACACTCAGAAGTATTTTCGCGATAATGGCGTCAAGCTGACCATCAGTGATTTGAAGTTCATGCAATTCATCGGCAAAGAAATATTTCCCGGGGGACAGTTGCCGGCCCGAGAAGATATCGTCGAATTCTCGCAGGACGCACATTTTTCCGTGGAGAGAATCCACCTGTTGCGCCCGCACTACGCTCGCACGCTGGACATGTGGGCGGACAACCTCGCCGCCCGCCGGGGTGAGGCCATCGCCCTCACATCCGAAGAGGTCTACGACCGCTACCGGCGGTACCTGACCGGGTGCGCCGACTTCTTCCGGCGCGGTATCACCAACGTCGGGCAGTTCACGCTGACCAAGGGCTCAGTGCCGGCAGCCACGTCGGGTTAGCGCGTCACGCACCCGCCGCACAACTGCTAAGACTCGAGGAGCCGCTTCTTTTCGGCCTTGACGTCGAAATCTGCTGGCGGCCAAGACAAGTCGAGGCCTTCAAGCGCTTCGATGAGCAACTCCGTCACCGCCAGCCGGCTGTACCACCTCTTGTCGCACGGTACGACGTGCCACGGCGCGTAGTCGGTCGAGGTGCGGTCGAGCACCGCCTGGTACGCCTCCTGGTACTTCGGCCACATCAGCCGCTCGTCGATGTCGCCAGGGTTGTACTTCCAATGCTTGGTCGGATCGTCGAGCCGCTCGAGTAGCTGCTCCTTCTGCTCATCGAGCGAGATGAACATCGCCGCCTTGACCAGCGTCATACCACCGTCGACGAGTTCGCGCTCAAACGCATTGATTTCGTCGTACCGGGCACCCCAGACGTCCGACGGGACCAGGTTGTGCACGCGGACGATTAGCACGTCCTCGTAGTGCGAACGGTCGAACACCCCGATGTGACCGGCAGGCGGCAGGGCCTTACGGATCCGCCACAGGTAGTCATGGGCCAGCTCCTCCTCCGTCGGCTTGCCGAAGCTGGTGTAGCGCACGCCCATCGGATTCACTGAGCCCACAACGTGTTTGACGATTCCACCCTTGCCGGCGGCGTCCATACCCTGCAGCACCAGCAGAACGGAGCGCTTGTCGTCGGCAGCCTTGTTGTTCGCGTAGAGCATGTCCTGCAGCTCCGCCAGGTGTGCGCTGCGCTCGGCCTGCACTGTCGACGCGTCGCTCTTGGACCCCGAAAAGCCGGGCGTGGCACTGGTATCGATTTCGGCGACCTTGTCGCCCGACCGGAATGTGAGCTGGGCCGGTATCTCGCTCATTGCTTGATCAGCCGTGGCGGCACGATGGGCGACGGATGCGGCGCCTCCCGGAATTTCTCCAACGACCCGCCGACCTCGACGATGCCGCACAGTGCACTCCACGACAGCATCGTCAGATAGTCGATCAGCTCATCGGCGCTCATCCGCGGGTTCGACATCCACGAGTGCGTGGCCAGCTGCACCCCACCGACGATGTGGAAGGCCCACGGCTCGGCACCTCCGGTGTCCATGCCGACCTCCGCCATCCGGCGGCGCAGCATGACGGCGAGCATGCGGGCGATGATCTGCTCGGAATCGGCGACCACCTTGTTCTTGCTCGCCGAGTTGTTGGTCATCACGAACCGATACGTCTCCGGTTCATTGGCGACGGTGTCGACGTAGACGCGGATGATCTCGCGGGTGAGGTCGTATCCATCCAGATTCGACGAGAGTGCCGCGGCCATGTTCGGGATCAATGTGGTCTGCGCGAACCGCATCATGACCGCGGTCGTCAAGTCGTTCTTGTCGACGAAGTAGCGGTACAGCACAGTCTTGGAGACTCCGATTTCGGCAGCGATCTCGTCCATGCTGACGTTGCTGCCGCGTCGCCGGATGGCCTCCAGGGTGCCATCGACTAGCTCGTTGCGGCGCTCCACCTTGTGCTGGTGCCAGCGCCGTTTGCGTCCATCGGTCTTGACCGCCACTGCCTGGGTCTGTTGTGCCACTATCGCCGTGATCCGTTCCCTAGTCCCCCTTGATACTACGGCCGATCTTGACTGTGAGCGTTGTCGGACCGGACCCGTGGTGGCGTCGTAGCGGATGATGGTGGAGTGGCACACAGACCGAACGTCGGCGCGCGCGCCATGACGGCGCAGCCGCCCGCGCCATTGCCGGCTGTCGCCGGCCGGCCGGCTCCGCGAACGAGCTTCGCTGAG
>DATFCF010000461.1:0-2116 GCA_035253445.1 Mycobacterium sp. | reverse complement strand
CAAAGCCTCCATGTGCCCGCTCGGCGTACGAACTCCTCTGTGGCGCCCGTAAGGGGGACCGAGCGCAGCTCTGATCTTGATCCGGTCGAGCAGATCGACGCCGGTACGCCCGACTCCGTGCCGAGGTCTCCGCCCAACTGCTCGAACGACTCCGAGCCGCGACTCCTGACTCCTCGAGCAATCCGTTCTGGACGTTCTGGTGGCGATGGGCTATGGCGGTGTAGAGCAACGGGCTCGTCGAATCGGCGGCAGCGGGGACGGTGGCGTCGACGGCGTGATCGACCAGGACCCCCTTGGTTTGGCCGCATCTACGTCCAAGCCAAGCGGTATGCGTCCGACAATATCGTCGGGCGGCCGCAGGTACAGGGCTTCGTTGGTGCGCTTCATGGTCAGCAGGCCAATCAGGGCGTCCTTATTACAACGAGCAGCTTCTCGCGCGAGGCCGTCGACTACGCGCGGACGGTGAACGCCAGCGTGATCCTGATCGACGGCGAGCGCTTCGCCAGCCTCATGATAGACCGCAGTGTAGGGGTCCAAGCGGTACAGACGTATACGATCGTCAAGCTCGATGAGGACTACTTCGAATAGAACATTCGTAGCTCCTCGCGTTCTCGTTCGTGTCCATAGCCTTTCGGCGCGCTGCGCGGGTCGGATCTACACACGGATCCGGTCAGCGGCGTCCGAATCACGCGATTGCCCCAGGCGAGTGGCTTCGTGCAGGGCGCCGATCGGCAGCAAGACGATCAATCCGATGGGACACCCAAACCCCGGTGTGCGCTCCCGTGTGTGACACGGACGTGACACGAGTTGTCGTCCCCGTTGGAGCTGCGGTGGTGCCGTGATGCTGGATGGTTGAGGATCGTCGCTGGTAGAGGGCTTTGTGGTCGCTGACGCATGGCCTTCCAAACTGGCTACGCGGGTTCGATTCCCGTCGCCCGCTCAACCGTTTGACCTGGGCATTCGCTGCGAAAGCATGTAAGTGCCGCGAAGCGGCGGCTACTTGAGTCAACGGTGAGGCCTATCATGACACGAAATCGATACGACCGCTGATGTCGAGTCCGAACTGGTGAGGTCCGATTGACGGAGGGGTGGCCGAAGTTCGCGGCGAACCTCGAAGCTGTCCTCTGGCGGGGGTGACGCCTCGGCCGTGGGTGGAGACGAGGGTGCGGCAGCAGCGATCGCCCGAGGGCCTTGAACAGTCAGCTCCCACCACACTCAATCCCGGCCGCATCCCCCTGGCGATCTGGGGAAGAAGGCCGACGAGGCCCTGATGTCGACGGTAGGTGCCCAACCTCAAGCATCAGTCGGGACTCGACACACGCCTATCGCATGGTGCTGTCGAATCGCTAGCCCACGGGATCAAGACGCCGCCTGACGCCAGCGTGCGTGACCGGCTACGCCGGTCCACTGCTTCGCTTCCTGCGCCCTGCGCCCTGCGCCCTGGGCGGCCCGGCAGGATGATCCCGCACGCGCGGAGATCACCATCGAGCGGCTACTACGAGGTGGGTGAATCCAGCTGATCCAGCCACTGCGCGATTTCAATCGACTCCTGCACAATCGGATGGTCCTCGCCCAATGCGCGTCGGCCGTGGGTTAGGGTGTCCTCGACCAGGGCGCGGGCCTGTTCGCGCTCACCCAGCTCGACCAGGTCGATGGCGAGGTAGTTGGCCGAGGTGAGGGTGGCGGGATGGTCCTCGCCTAAGAGGCTTCGGCGGCGGGTCAGGGTGTCCTCGTCGAGGTCGCGGGCCTGTTGATGTTCACCGAGAGCAGTGTGATCGCGGGCAAGATTGTCGGCTGCCATTAGGGTGTATTGGTGATCATCGCCGAACGCTTCTCGGCACCGCGCGAGAGTGTCCTCGTCAAGGGTGTAGGCCTTTTCGTGCTCGCCGAGCGCAACCAAGGCGTCGGAGAGGTGAAGGGCCGCGCTGAGGGTGATTCGATGGTTGCTGCCGAGCTTCTGGCGGCATCGGACAAGGGATTTTTCGATGAGCTTGCGGGCGCGCTTTGGCTTACCCAACCCCATCAGAGCACTGGCGACGTTAAGGGCCGACTCAAGTGTGTCGGGGTGGTCGTCTCCACGGACACGACGGGCGCGGGCGTTGATGTCCTCTTCGAT
>DATFCF010000460.1:0-3516 GCA_035253445.1 Mycobacterium sp. | reverse complement strand
CGGCATCATCCGGCGTGAGCTGGAGGACTACTCACGACGCCGTCACGAGGAGTCGGGTTATGAGTTCGTCTATACCCCGCACATCACCAAGTCCCATCTGTTCGAGGTATCCGGCCATCTGGACTGGTATGCCGAGGCAATGTTTCCCGGCATGCACTTGGACGCTGAACTCAACGCCGACGGCACCGTCCGTAAGCCCGGCCAGGATTACTACCTGAAGCCGATGAACTGCCCGTTTCACAACCTTATCTACAGGTCGCGCGGGAGATCTTATCGGGAACTTCCGCTGCGACTGTTCGAGTTCGGCACGGTATATCGCTACGAGAAATCCGGTGTGGTGCATGGTTTGACCCGGGTCCGGGGCCTGACCATGGACGACGCGCACATCTACTGCACCGTGGAGCAGGTGCAGGCGGAGCTGCAGTCGCTGCTGTCGTTCGTGCTCGGCCTGCTGCGGGACTACGGGCTGGAGGACTTCTACATCGAGTTGTCGACCCGAAATGACGAGAAGTACATCGGCACTGACGAGGTCTGGGCTGAGGCCACCGAGACCTTGCGCCGGGCCGCTGAGACCAGCGGGCTGGACTTGGTGCTCGACCCGGGTGGCGCCGCGTTTTACGGTCCCAAGATCTCGGTGCAGGCCAAGGACGCGCTGGGCCGTAACTGGCAGATGTCGACCATTCAAGTCGATTTCAACCTGCCCGAGCGGTTCGGATTGGAATACACCGCAGCGGACGGCTCGCGGCAGCGTCCGGTCATGATTCACCGGGCACTATTCGGATCGATCGAGCGGTTTTTCGGCATTCTCACCGAGCACTATGCCGGGGCTTTCCCGGCGTGGCTCGCTCCGGTGCAGGTGGTAGGTATCCCGATCGCGGACGAACATGCCGAGCACCTGCACCGGGTGGCGAAGAAGTTGCGCGCCAAGGGGACTCGCGTCGATGTCGACGCGTCCGACGACCGGATGCAGAAGAAGATCCGCAACCACACCACCCAAAAGGTGCCGTTCATGCTGCTGGCCGGGGCAAAGGACGTTGAGGCAGGTGCCGTGTCCTTCCGGTTCCGCGATGGCAGCCAGATCAATGGCATTCCAGTGGAGGAGGCAGTCGCCGGCGTCACGGGGTGGATCGCGCAGCGCGTCAACTCCTCCCCCACCGCCGATGACTTCACCACCGAGACCGGCTCACGTGGGGGTCGATGACCGCGACCTGAGCTCGGCGTCACATGGATGCCTGTGGTGGTCCGCCGCCTTCAGGAGGACCATGGGGTGACCGGCGTCACCAGGAGGGACTACTGATGAAGGTCGAGGAGATCCTGAAGGCGAAGGGTCGATCGGTCGAGACCATCGAGCCCGACGCGACCATCGCTGAGGCGGTAGGCCTGCTGAATGGCCCCCCGCAGATCGGGGCCCTGATCATCTGCAGCGACGAAGGACAGCGACCGATTGCTGGCACGCTCACGGAGCGAGACATCATCCGTGCTCTCGGCAAGTACGGCGCGAAGCTCTTGACCAAGCGGGTCACCGACGTGATGTCGCGCAACGTCCCGGTCTGCGCACCGCAGGACAGCATCGCGCGGCTCATGCAGCAGATGACCGCCTCGCGCTACCGTCACCTGCCCGTGGTCGACCGGGGCAAGCTGGTCGGCCTGGTCAGCATCGGTGACGTCGTCAAGGCGCGCGTCTCGGACATGGAACTCGAGACGGGGCTGCTGCGGGATCTTTACATCGCGCGCGGATAGCCCACCTGACGGTTCCATTACATGGAGTAGTGTCTCGACATCTCCCGGCCGATCCGAGCGCAGCGTACCGTGCTCTTAGCGCCGAGGATCGCGAAGAGGCGGGAGTGGACACCATGAGCAACGTCGACAAGTACCGGTCGGCACACCAAGCGTTCAACCGTCGTGATTGGACGACGCTCCTCCAGAGCTTTGCCCCTGATGCCAGCTATGCCGATCAGGCACGCGGAATCACGTTCAAGAATTCACAGGAACTCGTGGACTACCTCAGGGCCAATTGGGTAGCGGCGTTCTCCGATGCCGCGGTCGCCGAAGCCAGCTACATCGATGCCGGTAACCATGTGATCGCACAGTTCACCGCCGCCGGAACCAACGATGGCGCATTCGGGCCGATGCCACGCACCGGACGCCGGGTATCCACCCAGTTCTGTGAGATCATGCGGTTCAACGCGGCGGGGCAGATCATCAGCGGAAGTCTCTACTATGACCTGGTCACCATCCTCGTCCAGCTAGGCCATATGGAGGTCCCGCCGGAGACCTGAACCGGCCCGTTGCCGACCTCGTCCACCAACCTTGCCTAACCCACGAATGAAAATTCCAATATCGCCCCGGGATTGTCCAGCTTGTCAGTCGGAGGCCCGGACTGGGGCCCGGCCCGACCAGTGCTGTCGGTGACGATGTAGAGAATACGATTGTCCGGGCTCAGCACGAGATCTCGATAGCGGTTTGTGGTCTTGAAGAACTGAGTGATATCGCCCTGAACCGAGCCACCGTCCTGCGTGAGCCGCAAACAATAGAGTGCGCCATTCTTCAGGCTGGTCACGAGCAAAGAGTTTCGACATGGCTCCAACCCGCCCTTGTCGGCGGGCAAGTAATCAATACTGGACGGTGCTATCGACGGCCAGCAGATGTATGACTGCTCACCGCACGCCGGATCCCGAAAGTTATGTCCGTCCGCGACGGTGTAGAGCGTCTTCAGCGGCTCGACATAGTCCGGACCGCTCCAGCCGGTCTCCCTTTGCTGGGGGACTGACGGCGGAGGAGTAAAGTTATCGTACCTCAGGGCGGAACACGGCGGCGTGGTCGATGCCGACCAGTTCGCGTACAGATAGGCTTGGTCGTCTCTGAAACCGGAAACATGCGGCCAGCCGTAATTTTTGCCTGCCTGGATCAGGTTGATCTCATCATCAGCCTTGGGGCCGTGTTCCGCCGAGAATAGGCGGCGCTCTGGCCCGAAGACAAGACCCTGCGGGTTTCGATGACCATATGAGTAAATATGACTCCGCACTCCGTTGATCATAGGATTGTCCGGCGGAATACTGCCGTCGAGGTTGAGCCTGAGAACCTTCCCGACGTACGTGTCCCAATTTCGCGCACCGACGTCCCCCGCGGTGGGAAGATCTTGAGCTCGGATCGGATTGCAGAAACGTTTGAACTGATTATTGCCCTGGTCGCCGATTGAATAGTATAGCTTTTGATCAGGCCCGAGCAACAGTCGCCCAGAATTGTGGTCCGAACTGGCCGGTAGACCTGAGATCACGTCAGCCGGATTGGTCAGCGCCTGCGCCGCTGGATCGTAGGCGTAGCGAACTATCTTGATGCGCCGATCGACCGCCGCGTTAGGCGAGACATCGTAGGTATACGCGAGGTAGACGCCACTGTTCTCGTTTCCCTTGAGGAAGTCCGGCTGAAATGCCATACCGAGCAGGCCGTCCTGACTGTCGCTGGCATACACGTCGGCGACGGTGAGCACGGTGGTTTTCGATCCATCCGCCGGAT